>JBEANZ010000278.1:0-12012 GCA_041165185.1 Verrucomicrobiota bacterium
GGATGTGGCCGTAGCGCTTGCCCTCGACGACGAAGCCGCGGAGGTAGTCGCCAGAGGAGGCGATGCCCTTGTTGACGGCGGCGATGCTGCCGGCGGCGGCGCCGGGCCGGCGCGGATCCTCGAGGCCGATGTGCCAGGCGGGGCGGCCGGGCGGGGCGCGGAGCGCGCGGATGTCGTGGCCGAAATCCACCAGCGCGCTCGTGATGCCGTGGTCGAGCGCGAGCTGGGCGACGAGGTCGACGGCGTATTCCTTGCCGAAGCCGCCGAAGTCGAGGGCCATGCCGGGCTGCGGCAAAAAGATTTTGCCCGGCGCGCGTTGCACTTTTTTCCAGCCGACGAGCGTGAGCGCGGCGGCGATTTCCTCGGGGCGCGGGACGCGCGGCGCGGCGGCCTTGTAATCCCAGAGCCGGATGAGCGGGAGCGCCGTGGGATCGAGCACGCCTTGCGTCATGAAGTGCAGGGTGTCGCACAACGTGAGGAGGCCCTCCATCTCGGCGTCGATGTCGACCCAGTGTTGGCCGGCGGCGGCGTTGATGCGGCTGAGCAGGCTGGTGGGTTGGAAACGGGAATACTTCGCCTCGAACGCGTTGACCCACGCGACGGCGGCGCGCTCAAACGCGGCGGCCGCAGGGGCGTCGGCGGCGTATTGGACTTCGCAGAGCGTGCCGAGCGCGCGGAAGGAGAGTCGCCGCAACGGCCCGACCGCGCCCACGGGAGCGGGCGGCGGCGGGCGGTGGGATTGGGCGACGACGGACATGGGGATTTTCGATTTCGGATTCTCGATTTCGGGCGGCGCGGGCGGCGTGGCGAGCGGACGGAAATCTGAGATCTATTATTTTTTATCTGTAATCTTTGATTTGGGATTTCGGACTTCGGGCGGCCGGCGGGGCGGTTTTTGTTACCAGGAAAATTTCACTCCGGCGGTGAGGATGCGGGCGGTGCAGTAGGCGCTCTGGGGCGTGACGCCGTCGCGGCCGCGCATGGCGTATTGCTCGAGGGCGGCATCGAGGGCGAAGCGGTCCGTGATCTGCCAGATCGCTTTTAGGCCGTAGGTGTAGGTGCGGAGCGCGGAGAGGCGGTAGTCGGAGGAGTAGAACGGCCCGCCCGGGCGCGGGCCGGTGGGGCTGGGGACGATGGGCGTGCCGTCGAGTTGGTAATGGTAGAAATCCGCCGCGCTCTGGTCGTAGAGGCGCAGCCACGGACGGAGGACAAATTTTTCGCCGACGCGCTGGAACCACGCGACGTCGAGCGTGTGCGCGGTCGTGCCGAAGGTGTCGGTGTAGAGGCGGTAGGTGGCGTCGACCGCGCCGCGCACCTCGGGGAACGCGCGATTGAGGCTCGTAAGGGCGATCCATTTTTCGCGGTAGGTCGGGCGGTTTTCGCCGAAGGTGAGCGGGAGGAAGACGCCGGGGAAGAGCTCGGTGTTTTTCTGCACGAGCTTGTAGGGATCGGAGAGGTAGCCGGAGGCGCGGCCCCAGGTGAGGTTGAGCGTGACCGAGGTGCGCGGGTCGAGGAGCTGCGTGACGCCGAGGATGGCGTCGTTGGTGTGCTTGTGGGCGCGGGTGCGCTGGAAAAAGTTTTTGATCTTGTCGTCGGTGCCGGCGAAGCCCGCGAGGAGCGTGGTGTTCTTCTGGTTGAAATCGGTGAGCGTGTTTACGGACCAGCCGTTGGAGACGTAGTCGCTCTCGCGGCTGTTGCCGCCGCCGAGGGCGAGGTTGAAGCCCTTGAACTGGCGGGCGAGGTTGGCGTCCCAGGATTTGCGGCGCTCGTAGCGGAGGAGGGTGTTGACGACCTGGGTGCTGCCGGCGGGCGCGGGTTGGCCGCTCGGGGTGGCGCCAGCGATGGTGTCGAGAATGCCCTCGAACTTGAAGTGCATCGCGGGGCCGAGGTCCTGTTCGAGGTGGGCGCCCTGGGTCTGGACGGCGATGCGGCCGCCGGACTCGCGGTAGTCCTCGTATTTGTAGGCGAGGGAGTTTTCCGCGCGGGCGGCGCGCGGCGCGAGCCAGACGAGCAGCGCGGAGAGCGCGACGACGCGGGAAAAGCGGAACGACAAGGAGGCCGGCTCGGATTTCATCGGGAAAAAAATGGGAAAATAACCGCCGCGATCAACCCCGGCGGGAGGCGGCGAAAGTCGCGCGCCGGGCGCGGGATCGCAACGGGGGATTGGTAACAGGATATTCGAGCCACGACGCGGTGAGAGGCGGGCGGGCGGCGGTGCGTTCCCGAAAAAAAACGGGGCGGCGTGGCGGTGACCAGCGTGCGGGTGGACTGGACGGAAAAGGGCGCAGTTGAAACACAGAGGGCACGGAGGCCGCGGAGGAGAAGACGGCGCGGGAGGAAAAGCGAATTTCCACTCGCTCACGCTCGCAGCTACGAGCCGCAGAGCACGGCGTCGGCCGTTAGCGGGAGACCTCGAAGGAGGAGACGCGCACGCGCAGGCTGGGGAGCGACTCGCGGCCGGCCTGGGCGTTGAGCGCCAGCTCCTTTACCGCGATGTAGGGCGCGCGTTGTTGGAGCGCGTGGTAGAATTTTTTCAACGCGTCCCACTCCGCGCCCGCCACCGAAAACTCGACCGTGTTGATCGTGAACTGGCCGCTGCCTTCCTTGGTCGTCGCGCCGCTCGTCGCGTGGAGGCCGCCCTTGCTGGCGAGTTCGCCGACCTCGGCGACGAGGCGGAGGCCGTCGAGGGTAAGCTCGGGCTTGAGGCTGTCGGCGGTTTTTTGCGCGGCGCGGTCGATGGCGGGCTTGTTGTTGATCCAGAGCTGCTGCTCCTTGAGGACGGTGGTGGTGGCGCGTTGGGTGCGCCAGAGGAGGGCGGTGCGGTTGCTGAACGACGAGGCCCAGAGGAGCACGCCGATGAGCACGAAGCCGACGAGCAGGAGCTTTTCGCGGAGCAGGCGGCCGAGGAAGAGGGCGCGGAGCGTGCGGATCATGGCGGGGGCGGCGCGGGCGGCTGGAGGGCCTCGGGCTTGAAGGTGACGGTGAAGGTGAAGGTGGCGTTGTTGTCGCGCGTGAGCGGCGGCGTGAAGTCGGCCTTCTCGACGCCGGGGTGTTTCACGAGCTCGGTGCGGTAGATGCCGATGAGGCCGGGATTGGCGGTGCGGGCGTTGACCTTCAGGGTGTAGAGGCCGGCGGCGGGCACGGTCTGCACCGAGGTAAAGACGATCTCGTTGCCGGGGCCGCCGGTGGGGCGCTTTTCGTTGAGCAGCTCGATCATCTCGAGGGGCAGGAGGCGCTTCGTGCGGAGGTCCTCGATGCGGCGGGTGAGGGCGTCGGCATCCATGATGCGTTCGACGACGGCGAGCTGGGCGACCTGCTTTTTCTTGCGCTGGGCCTGCCACTGGCGGGCGCCGACGAGGGCGAGTTCGGCGAGGGCGAGAAGGAGGAGCGCGGCGACGGAGCCGAACATGACGTTCCAGAGCAGCACGTCGCGGCGACGCGCGGCGCGGAGCGTGGCGAGCTCGGCCTTGTCGCGCACGTCGAGCGCGGCGACGACCGGGGCGGGGAGCGGGGAGTCGAGTTCGCCGGCGCGAAAGACCAGCGCGCCCTCGGCGGGCGCGGGCTGGGCGGCCGGCGGCGCATCGAGATCGATCACGGTGCGGCTGCCGCCGGTGGCGCGGATGAGTTCGTCGCGGAGGGCGGCGCGCGCGGCGTCGGCGCGGGCGAGCGTGGCGTCGGTTTCCTCCTCGGGCGCGGGGGGCAGCGGTCGGTGCAACACGCTGGTGGGCACGGGGCCGTCGCCCCAATGGACGGCGGTGAGGCCGTCGGCGGCGGCGAGGATAATCGTGGTGCCGGGGGCGGGCGCGGCGCCGAGCAGCGCGGCAAACGCGGGCACGACGAGCGCGGCGCCGGTCCACGCGGTGGTCTGCTCCACGGTGAAGCGACGGCGGTAGGCGGCGAACACGAGCGCGTGCGGCGAATCGGGGAGCCAGTGGGAGCCGTAGTAGAGTTGGGCGAGGGGGAACGGCGCGACGGTCTCGATGGCGAGCTCGATTTGCGCGGCGGCCTCGGCGGGCGTCGCCCCCGGCGCGATGGGAATCGTGCGGGTGAAAAACAGGCCGTCCGGCAGGAGCGCCACGGGCGGGGGCGGCGGTCCGGCGCGCAGGGTGCGGAGGGGATTCATCGAATTGAAAACGGGGCGCGACGACGGGTTGTCACGCCGCGCGAGGCGACGGGTGACACGGGACGGAGGCGGAAGGTTTCGTTTTCAATTGGGCGGCGGCGGCGGCGCGGGAACGGGAGGAATCTCATCGTTTTCCCGAATTTCCAAGAGCGTAAACGGGTATTTGAGATCGGTGGAGGCGGGGGATTTCTGGGCGGAGGCGGCGGGGTTGGGGGCGGGAGTGACGGTGGGTTTCGGAGGGGCGGCCTTGGCGCCGGCGGGGGTCTTGGTGCGGGTGGAGGTGGCGGTGGCCTGCACGGTGGTCGCGCCGCCGCCGGGGGGCGAGACGACGGCGGAGAGGCGAAACTGGGAGCGGCCGTCGTGCACGGTGAGGTTGATGCGGAGCGCGGCGACGGTGGAGCCGAAGGCGCCGGCGTTGCCCTCGGGGCCGGTGAGGCGCTGCGCCTCGGCGACGTTGCGGAAGAAGCCGGGGCCGCTCGACTGGTAGGTGCCGGTGCCGCCGAGGTAGTCGGCGAGGTGGCGCTGGGAGGATTCCTGGAACTGGCCGAGGGCGGCGAGCGCGTCGGGCTTGGCGCCGTTGAGATTGGAGCGCGGGAAATTGAGCAGGGAGACGTTGTCGACGAAGCGGCGCCAGTGGTCGTTGGGGCGGCCGTCGGCGTCGTAGAATTTTTCGCGGAAGAGCGCAATGGCCGCGAGCTCCGTGTAGGTGCGGAGCGGGCGGCCGGGCACCTCGTAGGGCAGCGAGCCGCTCTCGTAGTCGGGCGAGATGGCGGTGCGGTAGAGGTGGTCGCGTTTCATCCAGCCTTGGAGGGCGTCGGCGAGGTCGTCGGATTCGTTTTGGGTGAAGCCCCACTGTTGAAACAGGCGCGACATCACGAGGGGCGTGGCGTGCGGGAGGGAGATTTTTCCGCTCTCGTCCTCGAACGCGACGTCGACCTTGCGGTCGTTGGCGGGGGTGTAGCCGGCGAAGGCGAGCGGGTCGGCCCAGCCTTCGGCGGGGCTGTGGAGGCCGTCGCTCGCGAGGCGGAAATCCTCGAGCACGGCGAGCGTGACCTCGAGCGCGGAGTAGGCCTCGACCCGGAGGCGGCGCGCCTCCGCCTCGCGCTGATCGACGAGGAGGTCGTTGGCGGCGCGCTCGATGAACGCGAGGAGCGCAAACGAGGCGAAGAGCAGCGTGATCATCACGATGAGGATCACGCTGCCGCGGGTGGCGCGGCGGGCGCGGTGAAGTCGAGGAAGCAAGCGCGCCATGTTCAGAACAACGGCAGCGTGGCCGTGGGGGCGGGGAGCGTGACGACGGTCTCGCGCGTGAGCAGGCCGTAGGTGAACTTCAGGCGCAGGCGCGCGGGGGCGCGGGGTTTGCCGTCGTTGTCGAGCTTCAGCGTCGTCTCCGTGCTCCAGCGTTTGAAATCTTCGTCGTAGTAGTCGTAGGCGAGCGCGGTGACGAGCGGCGTGACGACGGCCTCGCGCGGCGGATCGGTGTCGAAGTTTTTTTCGAGGCGCGAATGCCAGAGGAGGACAAGGCCCTCGGTCGGGCGGACCTGGAGCGAGCACACGACCTCGGGCAACGGGCGGTCGGGCCATTGGAAAAGGCGGCTGCCGCCGGGAAGATCGAAGGTGAGGAGCTTGTCGGTGGTCGAGCCCTGCGGCTGGATTTCCTCGATGCCGATGGGCGCGGAGCGGGCGCGCGCGGCGGGCGGGAGCGCGGCGGCGCGCAGCTCGTGTTCGAGGAAGCGCGTGACGGCGCGCACGTGGCGCTCGAAAAGGCGCACATCGGTGTTGCGGCCCCAGAGCTCGCCCATCGAGAAGACAAAGGTGTTGAGCGCGATGAGCAGCATCGCGACGAGCGCGAGGGAGAGGAGGATTTCGAGGAGCGTGAAGCCGCGGGCGCCGCGACGGCGGCGGATTTTCGATTTTGGATTTTCGATTTCCGATTTTTCAGCCGGAGGCATGCAGGTGGGCGCGACGTGGCCGCGGTGGGCGTTTTTTCCCGCGAATCGAAAATCGAAAATCGAAAATCGGAAATGCATCACGACTTCTTTCCCTGCATTTCGAAGATGCGTTTCTTCGCCTCCTCGCGGAGTTTGCCGCGCTCGCCGGCGTCGATGGACCAGGTGGGCCGCAGGAGGAGAAACGTCTCGGTGGTTTTGATCGGTTCGGCACCGGTGGTGTCGCTGAGCTCGCAGGTGAAGGCGACGTTGAAGAGGTCCGCCGTCGTGGTGGGCGTGACCTCGGCGCTCCAGCGGCCGTGGCGGCCGTCGGCGGTGTCAAACTCGGCGCCGTCGGCGACTTTTTTCACGTCGGCCTCGAGCAGGAGTTGCGCGCGGGCGAAGGCGAGGTCGGCGTCGGCGACGTTGGAGCGGCCGACGATGTCGTAGCCGAGGAGGACGTTGACATACGCGCTGCCGAGCACGATCGCGGCGAGCGCGAAGATGAGCAGGGAGACGAGGACCTCGAGGAGAGTGAAGGCCGCGCGGAGGCGGCGAATTTTCGGTTTTCGATTTTCGATTCTCGAATGGCCGGGCGCGGACGCGGAGGGGTTCTCCGGCCGGGGGCGAAAAGCGAAAAACGAAAAGCGCGCATTCATCACGGGGGCGGCGCGGCGTAGGGGTCGGGGGGGGTGAGGACCTTGGCGCAGGTCCACGGGTCGATGGAGAGGATGCGCTGGCTGTCGCGCGTGACGAATTGCGCGCGGAACGGCGTGCACGTGCCGTCCGAGTAAAATTTCACGAACGGCACCGTGGTCGTCTCCACGACGACGCCGGCGACGAGGATGCGGTCGCCGCCTTTCTGCGAGGAGAGGAAGGTGATCTCGAGGTCGTCCTTCGCGGGGACGGGGATTTCCTTGAGCACGCCGGCGACGGCATCGGGCGGGAGGCCGGCGAGCGGGTCGAGGGGCGGGGCCTCGCCGTCGACGACGAGAAATTTTTTCCCGCCGTCGCGGTCGCGGCGGAAGAGGAGGTGGATTTCCTTGCCGTCCTTGAGCGCGGCCTTGCGGCACTCTTGGACGGCTTTGTCGAAGGCGTCGTCGGGCGTGGAGGCGCGTTCGCCGAGGAGGTTGGCGGAGCCGCGCAGCAGGGCCGTCACGACCATGCCGATGATGGCGAGCGCGATGAGGAGCTCGAGGATGGTGAAGCCGCGCGCGGGACGGCGTGGCGGGGTGCGAGGGGCGGAAACGAAAACTCGCGCGCTACGCGGCGAAGGGCGCGCGAGGTGCATGGAAACGCAGGCCGCGGGCGGGCGCGGGCGAATCACTTCGGGACGTTGGCGCCGGCGGGGGCGCTGTCCCAGTTGCCGATGTCGTCGGCGGTGCCGTCCTGCTTGTCAGGGCCCTTGGACCAGACGTCGGGTTTGCTTTTGTTCCGCTTGCCGGGCCAGGCGTATTGGTAGGGTTCGCCCCACGGATCGGTGGGAACTTTTTCGACTTCGAGATAGGGGCCGCGCCAGCCGTCGGACTTGCCGCCGGGTTTGGTGATGAGCGCCTGCAGGCCGTCGGAGGTGGAGGGAAAATCGCCGACACTAAAACGGTAGACGTTGAGCGGGGTGGAAATGGTGCTCGTCACCCAAAGTTGGGCGGTCGTGACGCGCGCGCCTTCGAAGGTGCCGCCGAGGTTCTGGATGGCGAGGGTGGCGAGGAGGCCGATGATCGCGAGGACGACGAGAATTTCGAGGAGCGTGAAGGCGCGGCGGGCGCGGCGCGCGAGACGCGGGAGGCGGGACGACAGGGTGGAGCGCATGGGCGGGAGGTTGAGGGACGCGGGGCGGTTGTCCAGACGAGTGCGCGCGGGGAATGTTCCCGGCGGCGAGCGCGGCGTGGCGGGGGTTTGTTTTTCGCGGCGGGAAATTTTTCGCGGGGGACGGAACGCACGGGGTGGTGCGGCGGCGGGGTCGGCGACCCCGCCCTACAAAAATCCTCAGCGCGGGATCGCGTTGGGGGGCGTGAACTCGGCGTCGTCGGGGGTGCCGAATTTCTGGTCGGGGCCGGCGGAGCGGATTTCCATCTGCGTGCCGCTCAATTGGTGAAAGCGGAAGGGCGTGCCCCAGCGGTCGCAGAGTTCGCCGCGGGCGTTGATCGCGGGGTGCTGCGGATCGAGGAAGGCGTAGCGGACGGGGTTGGCGCCGACGAGGGCGGCGGTGATTTCGGCGTTGTCGCCGACGGGGTTGCCGGTGCGGGGGAAGTTGGTGTGAAAGGCGCCGAAGAGTTCGTGGATGATTTCGAGGTCGCGGCGGAGGGTGCCGCCGGGGGCGTTGAGCGCGGCGGCGATCGGGGAGGGGCCGGTGACGGGCGCGGTGTCGGCGGGCGGGGTGTTTTTGTCGTGGAGAAACGCGAGGCCGGCGCCGGGTGGCGGGAGCGCGGCGAGGGCGGCGGCGGTTTCGCGGGCGCGGGCGGCGGCAGCAGTTTCGGGCGTGGTGGCCGCAGTGGCGGCGCGTGGGCGGGGCGTCGGCGGGGGCGCGGCGCGGCGCGGGAAAAAGAAAAACGCCGCGGCTCCGAGGAGGAGCGCGGCGGCGAGAACGGTGACGGTGCGGCGGGCGGTCATGGTAGCGCCGGGCTCACGCGGTCGAGAGCTGAGAGCCCGATCCCCGAGGGTGGGCTGGGGTTCGGAAATGCCCGGGCGGAATTCACCGTTTGGTTTTGCACTCAGCTCTCGGCTCTCGGCTCTCGGCTTTGAGCGCTCGGCTCTCAGCGCTGGACCGCATCGTTCCGCTTACGTCATGAAGCCGAGGTCGGCTTTCGAGAAGCGGCCAATGTTGGGGAGGACGGTCGTCATGTCCGTGGCGCTCACGCCGAACCATTTCGCGAGGGTCGCGGAATATTGGTCGACGCTGGTCGTGGGGATCCAGCGGCCGCGGCCGGTGTCGTCGGGGCCGCCGATGGCGAAGGTGGGCATCTTGCCGTAGATGTCGCCGCCGTTGACGGCGCCGCCGAGGATGAAGTGGTGCGAGCCCCAGCCGTGGTCGGAGCCGTCGCCGTTGGTGTTGTAGGTGCGGCCGAAGTCGGAGGCGGTGAAGGTGGTGACGTTGTTCTCGGCGCCGACGGAGCGGAGGGCGTTGTAGAAGGCGTTGAGAGAGGTGCTGATGTCGCGGAGGAGGTTGGTGTGGGCGCCGCTGACGGTGTTGCCGAGGGTGACCTGGTTGTCGTGGAGGTCGAAGCCGCCGATGCGCACGAAGAAGACCTGGCGTTTGAGCCCGAGGGACTGCTGGGCGTTGACGAGGCGGGCGACCATCTGGAGCTGCTGGGAGAGCGAGGAGTTGAGGCCGTTGAACTGGGTGGCGAAGGGGCTGGCACCGGAGATCGTGCTGGAGAGGAGGGCGCTGTTGGCGACGGCGCCGCCGGTGAGGCCGGAGAAAGCGGCTTCGAAGAGGTTGGCGTTCTGGGCGGCGAGGGCGTCGTTGAGGGCGGAGGTGCGGGCGGTGTTGGCCTGAGCGCTGGCGCCGCCGGCGAGGAGGGAGATCGCGCCGTTGGTGGAGACGGCGTATTGGGCGACGTTTTTGCCGACTTGGAAGGAGTTCTGGCCGTTCAACGTGAGCGACATCGACACGCGGGGGTTGGTGTTGAAGGCGTTGGTGAGGTCGGCGAGGCGGCCGCCCCAGCCGGTGGTGAAGGCCTTGTCGGGGATGCTGCTCATCCATTCGACCTGCTGGTCGTTGTGGGAGAAGAGCTGGAGGGGGCGGGGGACGGAGCCGTTGTTATACTGGGCCTGCGTCATCGGGTAGGACAGCGAGCCGACGTTGGCGAGGACGGCGAACTTACCCTGGTTAAACAGGCCGGCGAGTTCGGACATCGCGGGGTGGAGGCCGAAGGTGCGGCCGTCGGTGGTCCGGGCGTTGAGCGGGAGGAGCGAGGCTTGCGGGAGGGCGATGACGCCGCGGCCGGCGGCGTAGGCGGCGTAGGTGGCGTTGTCGGTGGGGACGACGAGGTTGTTGGCGTCGTTGCCGCCGGCGAGGAAGAGGCACACGAGGGCCTTGAAGTCGGGTTGCGGGGCGGCGGCGGTCTGCTGCGGGAGGAGGGAGCCGTTGCCGGGGCTGGCGACGGCGCCGAGGACGCGGAGCTGCGCGAGGGCGGACAACATGCCGGTGGCACCGACGGAGGCGCAGCAAGCGCCGAGGAAGTTGCGGCGGGAGAGGTCGGAGGCGGAGGTCTTGGGATTCATGGCGGGGAATTATTTCTGGATGGCGCCCTGCGGGATGCTGACGGTGAGGTAGAGGGCGGAGCGGACGCGCTCGATGTCGCTGGCGGTGTTGAAGGCGGTGCCGGTGCCGTTGGGCATGGCGGTGACGGCGGTGACGATGCGGTCGGCGATGGATTTGGGGAGGCCGCCGCCGGCGAGGACGAGGTTGATCTGGTCAACGAGGGCCTGCGGGGTGCGGGCGAGGGGGAGGAGCGAGTCGAGCTGGAGGGCGACGTTGCCCTCGGTGCGCGTGCCGTAGATGAAGTTCCAGAGCTGGTTGGGGATCGAGATGGCCGTGGTGTCGGTGAGGATTTGGTATTCGGGGGCGTAGAGGCCGGCGGCCGTGAGGAGGCCGGGCTGCACGTAGTAGGGCTCGAAGAAATTAAACACCGTCGGCGCGTGCAGCGGGGTCTGGCCGAGGGAGCTTTCGTTGTTTTGCGTGACGAAGAAGATGCTGCCGGAGTAGCGGCCGTTCAGGGAGCTGCCGCCGAAGGCGCGGAGGAGGGCGGTGGCGCGGAGGACGGGCTCGCGGAGCTTGCCGAAGCTGGCGGTGGCGGCGACGGCGTTGGAGCGCGCCTCGTAATCGGTAAGGATCGCGCGGACGACCGCGCCGAGATCACCACGGACGCCGCTGCCGTTGTTGGCGAATTTCTGGGCGACGCGGTAAACGTAGCCGGGGCTCGGATTGCTGGTGACGAGGCGCTGGATGAGCTGGCGCGAGATGAAGGGGCCGGTGTTGGCGTGGGCGACGAGGGCGTCGAGGGTCTGCTTCAGGTCGGCGGCGGCGCCTTGGTTGGCGGGGAGCTGGATGCCGTTGATGATGGTCTTCGCACCGTCCTCGTGGAAGGTCGGGTAGGCGACCATCGGAGCGATGTAGTTGGCGGTGCCGCCGCGGAAATTGTTGGCGTTGGTAGTGTCGCCAGCGAACGCGAAACCGGTGAACACCTTCGAGACCTCGGTGATGGTCTTGTTGTCGTAGGTCGGGATGGGCTGACCGCTGGGGTCGAGCTTGAGCGTGCCGTCGGGCTGGAGCTGGTTGAGCCCGACGGTAAAGAGCTGCATGAGCTCGCGCGCGTAATTTTCGTCGGGCGCGGTGATGAGCGCGCCGGTGCGGGCCTCGTAGGTTGCCTTCGCGTTGCGGAGCGAGGTGAGGTAGGCACCCATCACTGGGCTGAGGGTGACGTTTTCGAGGACCTGGCGGTAGTTGCCGAAGGCGCCCTTGATGAAAATGTCGTAGTAAACGGACATCGCCGAGGGCTGCGCTTGGAGAGTCGAGTTCACGTCGGAGACGACGAGGATTTCACTGAGCGCGAAGGCGACGCGCTGGCGGAGCTGGTCGGGGGCCTCAAGGGCGTTTTTCCACCAACCGGCCTGACGGTTTTGGTAGGTGTAGGCGCCGCCGTTGGGCTTGGTGAAGGCGATAAAGTCCGCATCCGTCGCCGCATCGAGCTGCGAAGCGGGCAACGCCATCTGCGCCGTGATCCAGTTGTTGAGGTCAACCTGGCGTTTGCCGGTGAGGGCGTCGATTTCGGCCTTCGTCGGGCCGAACGTCGCCTGCGCGAGGAAGCGCGAGGCCTCGGCGGCGGAGAGCGCGACATCGGGCAGCGCGGGCGGGGTGTTGGGCGTCGTGAAGAGGATGCTCGCGGTGTTTTGGATAAACGTGCCGCGCAGTTCGCCGCCGGGGTAGTTGGCGGTCTCGATGCTCAGGAAAATCTGACC
>JBEANZ010000279.1:0-2501 GCA_041165185.1 Verrucomicrobiota bacterium
CCTCGCGCACTACTGGACCAATAACAAATCCCTCGAGCACCGCACCCTCGTCACCCTCGACATCAACGACTACTACCGCTGGGACCCGTCGCTCAATTACGCCGGTGCCACTAACCCCGACCTCGCCGCGTGGAACGCAGTCCGCACCGTCACCCTCGACCCCGTCACGCTCGTGCCCCTCGCGCCGCTCGCGTATTTCCCGAAGCCGCTCGATCCGACCATCGGCCAGAAAACGCGCCACCAGAAGCGCCGCACCACCGTCGTCGGCGGCCTGCTCCGCCAGCAGACCTCGTTTCTCCAGGGCCGCCTGCTCACCTTCGCCGGCGCGCGCTACGATGGCGTGCGATTCCGCGACCGCGACTTCCTCGGCTTCACCGCCCCGGCCGGCTACGTCACCGGCGCGATGATCGACAAGAAGGTCGACTTCCTGAAACCCAACGCCGGCTTCAACTACAAGATCACGCCCGCCGTGCGCGTCTTCGCGAGCTACAGCGAGAGCTACTTCGTCTCCCAAAACGACAACGCCGCCGCCCACTTCGATCCCACGTTCAAGTCCGAGGTCGCCGACGGCTGGGACTACGGCTTCAAGGGCGAACTCCTCAACGGCCGCCTCAACTACACCGTCAGCGGCTTCTACGCGAACCGCCACAACGTCAGCGTGGCCAACACGGTGGAGACCCCGCTCGGCTCCGGGAATTTCGTCCAAGTCACCGAGCGCGACGGCGACCAACTCGTGCGCGGTTACGAAATCGATCTCACGTGGCGGCTCTCGGACGAGTTCTACGCGGGCGGGAGCTGGGGCCACGTTTACTCGATCTACACGGACTTCGGCTCGGCCTCGCCGCTCGCGATCGGCCGGCGCGTCAACGGCATCTCCCCGCAAAACGGCGGGGCCTACCTGAAGTATTCGCCGACGCAGCGCGGCTGGAAAAATTTCTCCGCCAACCTCGGCGTCAGCTACGTCGCCTCCACGCCCACGGAAGCGCCCAACGCCGGGGATACCTACGTCACGGCCGTCGGCGGCGCGCGCGTGCTCACGCGCACGACGAACCAATTTCGGCTGCGCGTGCCGTCGTTCAACGTGTGGAGCATCGGTGCGCGCTACCGCCTGCCCGGCGGCCGCGGCTTCGACCAAAGCCTCGCGCTCAACGTGAACAACCTCTTCGACCGCGAATATCTCCGCGTGAACCGCCTCATCGGCGAAAAGCGCGCGATCTATTTTACCTACTCGATCAACCGCACCGGCGCGCGGCGCTGAGGGCTGCTTGGGGGTCGTGGACGAGGCTCTCCGCCTCGTGGATTGTCGCACACGCGGCGCCGCTTCCGCCGCCGCCCCAGCGCGGACTTGCGCTCCGGCCCACCCGCCGCACGCTCCGCCCCATGACCCGCGACGAACTCCTCCAGCGCATCTGGATCGATCCCGGCCGTTGCGGCGGCAAGCCGTGCATTCGCGGCCACCGCATCTGGGTCTCCCTCGTGCTCGATCTGTTGGCGAACGGTGAATCGATTGAGACGATTCAGGAATGGTATCCGGGCCTCGCGCGCGAGGACATCCAGGCCTGTATCGCCTACGGCTCGGAGATGGCGCGCGAGCGATTCGTCGACATTCCGCTCGAGCCGGTCGGGGCGTGAAACTGAAACTCGACGAGAATCTCGGCGAACTCGGCCGGCGCGCGCTGGAAGCGGCCGGACACGAGGTTTGCACCGTGCCGATGCAGCGCCTGCAGGCGGCGACCGATCCGGAATTGCTCGCGCGCTGCGTGGCCGATGGCCGGGCGCTGGTGACCCTCGATCTGGATTTTGCCAATCCGCTCACCTACCCGCCGGCCCACCACGCGGGCGTGGCCGTGTTGCGCCTGCCCGGCAAAGCGACCCGCGCGGATTTGGACAACGCCATCGCCACGTTGATCGGCGCGCTCCGGGCCGAATCGCTCACGGGCAAACTTTGGATCGTCGAGGTCGGCCGCGTGCGTGTTTATGCGCCAGAGAACTGACCGAACAGCTTACGGTCATGATAAGAATCGCCTCTAATATGACGGTGTCGGCGCTACTGAACGCTTCGTCTCCCTTCCGCCCCCTCCTTCTCGCCTTCGCGTTCTCCTGTCTTCCATCTCCCGTCTCATTTTCTGGGAGCAAGAGGGAGACCGCGCCGTGCGTTACGGCCAACGGAAACTCGTCTCCAAGCATCCCACCGGCTGGGAACTCCACGACATAACCGATGCCTGCACCCAGCAAAACGACCTCGCCGCGAAAAATCCCGACCGCGTCCGCGAAATGTCCGCCGCCTACGACGCTTGGGCCGCTCGCGTCGGCGCCCGCCCTTGGTCGCTGAATCCGGGAGCCGGGAAGAAAAAGGCGGGCACCGGCACGAAACAGTAGTGCCCAAGGGGGCGCCTCCGGCGCAGTTCGACCCGGCGCCGGCACTTCTGTCGCAACTGTCCATCGCTGGCCTTATTCTAATTAGCTTTCAAGGTTAGCCTAAAGAAGATAGCGCGGATGGA
>JBEANZ010000280.1:0-2713 GCA_041165185.1 Verrucomicrobiota bacterium
CCAAATTTTTGTGCGCCCTCGTGTTTTTGCGGCCATCCGGCTGCGGGAGATTCCTCGAGAAGCGCGAGCGGAGGAGAGTGGGCGGGCCTCGCCGGATGGGCGAAACGCGCACGCGCGGTGAGCACAGCGGAGGGGCGCGCGTGCGCGGGGAGATCTTTCGACCAAGAAAATTATCCTACCCAAAGGCCGGCGCAGATCGGAGGAGGGCAGGAATATTTCTTGGCAGAAGAATCTTCCAGGCCAAGGCGCAAGGGGCGAGGTGACGGACGAGGGCGCGCAGGGTCGGCGGCTGGAAAGCCGCCGGTCCGTTCAAGGCACGCGGGCGAGTGGTGGATCCGGAAGCTATCCCGACGCGGCGGCGGCGATCTTTCGGGCCTGGTTGATGATGCGCACGGCGGAGGAGGGCTTGAGGGCGGCGATGCCGGCGCGGCGGGCGACGACGGCGGGATCGCGTTCACCGTCGAGGAGGGCGAGGGCGGCGTGGTAAACCGCGCGGCGGTCGCGCGCGAGTTCATCCCAGCAGGCTTTTTTGACGAAGCGGAGGCGGTCGTAGCAGGAGAGGTCTTCGTGGCAGGTCAGGCGCCAGCCGCCGGCGGGGGCGGAGGCCGCTGTGAGACAGAGGAGACGGCCCCGATACGGGCGCGTGAAGGCGAAGCGAAATTCTTCGTCGTCGGCAGTGGGGGTGGCGACCGCAGTCTGCCGGTGCTGGCGGAGGCGGGCGGTCAGTTCGGCGGGCAGCTGCGGTTGGCCGGCGGAGTCGGTGGAGAGTCGGCCGTAAAAAAGTGAGAGGATGGCTTGGGCGTGGCGGGGAAAATCGGCCGGGTGGAGCTGCGCATCGAGGATGATTTCGTGCTCGGTGGTCTTCAGAGCGCGCGGTGCCAGCACGCCGGCGGGCATATCCGCAAAGTGGGTGGCGAAGCGGGCGCAGATTTCCTCCATCGTGCGGAGATCGGCCGGGGTGTAGGGGGATTGCTCGTGGCCGCGCGTCATGAAAACCAGCGTCTGGGATTCGTCGGAGTGACGGGTGTAGGGGAGGGTGGCCACATGACGTTCATCCAAGGGGCGACAGAAAAATTCGTAGAGATGCGAAGCGAGAAATTCGTGGTCGGGCACGACATACGCCCGGCCCCGGGGTTGATTCCCAGAGGTAGTCGTGCAGCTCACTCATCACGCCGAGGAGATTCAGCGTCGGACCATGCGCGGCGATCACACCCAGCCGCCACGGAGACAGGGGCCAGAACGCCGCGCTCGTGATCCGGCTGAGGTCGTCGAAGCGATGGGCGACGGAAAAGGCCGAGCCGGTTTGCTCGTTGAGGAGCCGGAAAATCGCCATCCGGCGCAACAGCTGGGTGGGGATGAAACGGAGTTGGGACTCCAGGTGCGCGATGGCGTGGTCGAGGGTTTTCATCTCGGGGCGACGGAGGTGGGTGAGTCGGCGCCGGATGCTGCGACGATGCGGCGGGCTTGGTTGATGAGGCGCACGGCGGAGGAGGGTTTGAGGGCGGCGAAGCCGGCACGGTGGGCGATCTCGTCGTCGGCGTGGACGCCTTCGGCGATCACGAGGCAGGCGGAGAAAATGGCGCGGCGGTCGCGGTCAAGGGCGCGGCAGGCGAGGTTCAGACGGTGCAGGCGGCGGTGTTGCGAGAGGTCTTCGTGGAGGCGGAGGGAAAAGGTGCCGGTCGGGTGCGACTCGACGGAGAGGCAGAGCACCCGGCCACGGTGGGGCTTGGTGAACGCGTGGAAAAAGGCTGCGCCGGTGGGAGCGACGGTGCGCTGGTAGTCGGCGAGGTGTTGGCGGATGTCGGCTTGGAGTTTCGGCGGCAGGAGCGCTTGACCGTCGGGGCCGAGGGGGCAGGCACCGTAGAAGACGGCGAAGAGGGCTTGAACATAGCGGGGGAGGGGCTGCCGGGGGCGGAGGAGGTCGGCGTCGAGGGTGGCGACGTGGTCGGCTGGCATGGAGGGCGGGGGCATGTAGGGCCCGGCCGGTTCGAGTGAGGAGAGTTCGGCGGCGAAATGGGTGCAGACGTGCGCCATTTTTTTCAGATCGGCTTCCTTGTAGGGTGCGCCGTCGGCGTGGCTGCGCGTCGCGAAGACGACCACTTGGCTACCGTCGGCCCGCGCGGGATTGCCGTAGGTGGCTACGTAGCGAAGATCTAGTTCACGGTAAAGGTAGCGGTAGAGCGGAGAGCTGAGCCACAGTGAATCGGGGTAGGTGAACGCCGTGTTATCGTGGGCATCCCACTTCGCTTCGAAGAGGTCGCTACAGGGACTCAGTGCAGGCACAACGGCGCCGACCTCCGAGCCCATTTGCAGAAGGCGCCATGCAGGCAACGGCCAGAGCACTCCGCCGAGATAGCCGCCGATGCTGTCGTGGAGGTGAATGACCGAGCAGGCGGAGGCCGTGGCTTCGTTGAGCAGGGCGAGGATGCGCATCCGACGGATCGTGGCGGTGGGGAGGAAGCGAAGCTGGGCTTCGACGCGGGCGATGGCGTGGTCGAGGGGGCGAGACTTCATCTCAGGGGTAGGGCCGAACCGGTAGCAGGTGGCGTGCGTGGGTGGAGCGGCATCGGTGGGGATTTTCGATTTTGGATGCTCGATTTTCGATTGGGGAGCGGGGCGGAGCGGGGCGAGTGATTCGAGGCGCGCGATGGCTGTGCGTAGGCTGCGAGCTTGCTCGCGCTTGTTTGCGGATGGCGGAGCGCCTGCAAGCAGG
>JBEANZ010000281.1:0-11524 GCA_041165185.1 Verrucomicrobiota bacterium
GCAGCTCCTGCCGACCACCGGCGGCGCCGTCATCCTCGCGGGCAAAAATCTCACCGCTGGCTCCGCCGCCGAGGTCCACGACATCCGCCGCGATCTCCAGATGGTGTTCCAGGATCCCTACGCCTCGCTCAATCCGCGCATGACC
Source organism: Verrucomicrobiota bacterium (assembly GCA_041165185.1). Classification (GTDB taxonomy): domain Bacteria; phylum Verrucomicrobiota; class Verrucomicrobiia; order Opitutales; family Opitutaceae; genus JBEANZ01. The sequence goes on from JBEANZ010000281.1 coordinate 146, forward strand.
GTGTTCGCCACGCTCGCCGAGCCGCTGCTCGTCCACCGCGTGTGTCCCGCCGCCGAAGTGCCCGCGCGCGTCACCGAGCTGATGCAGACCGTCGGGCTCGCGCCGCGTTTCCTCCAAAAATACCCGCACGAATTTTCCGGCGGCCAGCGCCAACGCATCGCCATCGCGCGCGCGCTCGCGCTCCAGCCGAAGGTCATCATCGCCGACGAGCCCGTCTCCGCCCTCGATGTCTCCATCCAGGCGCAAATCCTCAACCTCCTCGCGCAGCTCGTGCGCCAGATGAACCTCACGCTCCTCTTCATCGCGCACGATCTCTCCGTGGTGAAACACATCTCCGATCGGATCGCCGTGATGTATCTCGGCAAAATCGTCGAACTCGGCCCGGCCTCCGACGTGATCGAGCGCCCGCGCCATCCCTACACGCGCGCCCTCGTGAGCGCGATCCCCACGCCGAACCCCGACACCGAGCGCACGCGCCAACGCATCGTCCTCCCCGGCGATCCGCCTTCGCCGATGAACCCGCCCGCCGGCTGCGCGTTTCACCCGCGTTGCCCGCACGCGCAGGAAAAATGTCGCGCCGCCGTCCCCGCGCTCGTCGCCGACGGCCCCACTCGCGAAGTCGCCTGCATCCGCCTCGGCGAAATTTGAGTCCGGCGCGGGCAAACGCCCCGCCTCGCCCGGCTCCGCAAACGCCGAGGTGGACTCCCTCCCGTCCCGCCGCTCCACTCGCCCGCATGGCCCAACCACCCGCTTCCGCGCGCTCCGTTCCGGTGCGCGAAGTTCCGATCGAGCTTTGCCAGTTCATCAAGTTCGGCGGACTCGCCGACAGCGGCGGCGCTGCGAAACAACTCGTGGCGGAAGGCAGCGTGACGCTCAACGGCGTCGTCGAAACCCGAAAACGCAAACAACTCGCCCTCGGCGATCGCGTGACGCTTGGCGGTGAGACGATCGTCGTCGCCCTCGCGTGAAACTCCCGCCGCCCCGCGCCGGCGCGCGCGGTCATGTCTCCGCGCCGGTTATTTTTCCCCGCATGACCTTCGTCCAACTCGGGCTCGCCGTGCCCCTCCTGCGCGCGATCGCCGAGCGCGGCTACACGGCGCCCACGCCGATCCAAGCCGGCGCGATCCCGGCGGTCCTGCGCGGCGCCGATGTCTGGGCGTCGGCGCAAACCGGCTCGGGCAAGACGGCGGCGTTTGCCCTGCCGCTCCTGCAATTGCTGAACGCCCACCCGCGGCCGCCCGGTCGCTTCACGCGCGCGCTCATCCTCGTCCCGACACGCGAGCTCGGCGCGCAAATCGGCGAGGCGATGCGCCGTTATGCGCGTTTCCTCCCACGCCCGCTGAAGCTGCTCGTCGTCTACGGCGGCGTCTCGATCAACCCGCAGATGATGGCCCTCGGCGGCGGCGCGGACATCCTGATCGCCACGCCCGGCCGCCTCCTCGACCTCATCGATCACAACGCCGTCTCGCTCGCGGAAGTCTCGCTGCTGGTGCTCGACGAAGCCGACCGTCTGCTCGACCTCGGGTTCGGCGCGGAGCTCGGCCGCATCGTCGCGATGCTGCCCGCCCGCCGGCAGAGTTTGTTTTTCTCCGCCACGTTTCCGCCGGCCGTGGCGTCGCTCGCCGCCGCGCTCCTCCACGATCCCGTGCGGGTCGACGTGCCCGCCCCACCCGAGACGGCGCCCGCGATCATGCAGCGCGCGATCGAGGTCGATGCGCCCCGCCGCACACAACTCCTCCGCCATCTCGTCGTCGAAAACGCCTGGCCCGCCGTGCTGGTGTTTGTCGCCACCAAATACGCCACCGAACACGTCGCGGATAAGCTCCGCCGCGCCGGCCTCGCCGCCGCCGCGCTCCACGGCGAACTCAGCCAAGGCGCGCGCACGCAAGCCCTCGCGGACTTCAAGGCCGGGCGCGTCCAAGTGCTCCTCGCCACCGATCTCGCCGCGCGCGGGCTCGACATCGCACGCCTCCCCGCCGTCGTAAATTTTGATCTGCCGCGGTCCGCCGTCGACTACACGCACCGCATCGGCCGCACGGGCCGCGCGGGCGAGACGGGCGTGGCGATCAGTTTCGTCAGCGCCGAGACGCACGCGCATTTTCGCCTCATCGAGAAACGCCACCGTCTGGAAATTCCCCGCGAGCAAGTCCCCGGCTTTGAACCCGTCGCCCTCGCCGTTCCGCAAAGCGGCGCGCGCGGCATCAAGGGCAAACGCCAGAGCAAGAAGGACCGCCTCCGCGAGGCCGCCGCGCGCACCTGAAGGCCCGCACCGCGCGAGCGGTTCGCGACCGGTGTCTCGCCGCCAGAGTTAGCTCGACGCGAGGCGCGGAAAAATCCGCCGGCGCTTCGCAATCGGTCGCACCGGCGCAGGTGCGCCATCGGACACCACGCGTCGCGCGTGCCGACGGTCGCCGCGCAGGGCGTTTTCCGCGGTGCGTTGAATCTGAAATTCCTGCATGCGTTGAAACAACCCGAGCAGTTGCTCCGGTTGCGCATAGGCATCGAGCCCCGTGCGATCGAGCGCGACGAGCAGCTCGTGGGTCGCCTCCAGCGTCGAGAGGCACCCGGGTTCGGGCTGGCGCTTGATCACGTAGCGGCTCGGCGCGGCGTTTGAAAACATGATGCGCGGCAGGCGTTGGAGGGTGAGGCTCGTCCGCAGCATCGGCCGCACGAGCCGCCACGTGGCATCGAGCAGAAACACCACGAGCCGCCGCCCCGCCAGATCCGCCCCGCTCAATTCCCCCTTCGAGAGATCGCGCGCTTCCCGCGACGGATAGAGCAGCACGGGAAAATTCGCAGGATTGTTGATGAGCGATTGCACGGCTTCATGCTCGTCGAAGCCGATGCCAAGGTGGAGTTCGCTGTCGCGCAGGCAGAGGTGTGTGAGCCGGCCGGTGTTGGCCTTCACCCGCTTGAACTCATACGGGTGCATGAGGAACACGAACTTCGTGCGCGTCGCCATCGGCGTGATCGACCCGCACCAGCAATGGCGGGCCGGCCAGTAACAACGGTAGCACATCTCGCGACTCATGGCCGGCTACGTTTGCGGACCGCGCCGCCCGCGACCAGCGGCAAAATGCGCCGGCCGGCGGTAGCCGCCAAAGTCGCGCTCGGCCGCCGTTCGGCGCACCCCCTTGCGCTCCTCGTCATCGGGCCACTTTCTGTTTGCCCCGGTCCGGCGCGTCGCGTTTTCCCTTCACGGCAACAGGGGCTCTCTCACCCGGCGGACTTCGGTTGCCGCGTCTTTTCTCCCGCAACCATGTCGCTCATCCCCTTCTCCAGCCAGCTCATCGCCGATGTCGGCATCTCCCTCGGTGACGAGGGTAAGGGTCGCCTCATCCCCGAGGTCGCCGACGAGCTGCGCGGCACGCCCTCCGCCGTCTCCGTCGTCCTCAAGGTCAACGGCGGCGCCAACTCCGGCCACACCGCCGGCGGCATCAAGCTCAACCTCCTCCCCGCCGGCGTCGTCGTGCGCGACGCCGCGCACCTCTGCATCGGCGCCGGCGTCGTCGCGGACCCGCGCAAGATTTGGTGGGAGACGCGCCCGCTTGAGGCAAAAGGCCACGCCGTCCTCGCGCGCCTGCTCATCGACGAGCGCACGATGGTCTCCGATCTCACGCACCGGCTGCTCGACCTCGCGTGGGAGGACTACCGCGTGAACGTCCTCCGCGACGAGCCGCGCGGCTCCACCGGACGCGGCATCACGCCCGCCTTCGCCGATGAGGTTGGGCAACAACAGATCACGTTTTCCGATTTTCTCGCCGGCCCGAATTTCTTCGCGCGCAAACTCGCCCAACGCGCCGACCGCGCGTGCCGCACCATCCAGCACGTCTGCCAGGTGAGCGCGGCGACGTGGCATGAGTTTTTCGACAAACTCACCACCGCCGAACTCCGCGCCAACGCCGAGGCCATCGAACTCGGCGTGTTTGCGAAGGACGAGTTCGACTTCACGCGCTTCCGCGGCGCGGCGCCGTTCACGCTCAAGCTCGACGCGCTCACCGCCGCCTACTGGACCGCCGGCACCGCGCTCGCGAAAAACATCGGCGAGGTCCGCGAACTCGTCCTCCGCGAACTCGCCGCCGGCCGCACCATCATCGGCGAATTCGGCCAGGCCTACTGGCTCGACAAGCGCCACGGCTTCTCGCCCAACGTCACCGCGTCGCACACGTTCACGCCGGAGTTTTTCGAGAGCGCCGGCATCCCCGTGCAGCGCATCCACACCTTCGGCGTCGCGAAGGCCTACGACACCAAGGTCGGCACGCACACGTTTCTCACCCAGATGGACGACGCGCACCCGCTCACGCCGATCCTCAAGCGCCTTGAGTTTGGCACGAGCACGGGCCGCCAGCGTATGGTCGGCTGGTATGACGCCGTGGAAAAAGGCGACGCCCTCCGCTACGGCGGATTCCAAGACGTGATGATCAACAAGCTCGACGCCCTCACGCACAGCGGCGAGTGGCGCGGCGATCTCCTCATCTGCACCGGCTACGAAGACGCGGCCGGAAAAAAGGTCGCCCACGTCCCGCGCAACGAAGCCGTCCGCAAAACCCTCCGCCCCGTTTACACGCGCCACCCCGGCTGGAGCGAAGACGTTTCGCAGGTCCGCCGCTTCGCCGATCTTCCGGCCAACGCCCAACGCTACGTCGCCGCGATGATGCGCAGCCTGCTCGATGTCGCCTATGCCGGCGAGCCGTGGCCCGCCGCCGAAAAACTCCCGAACCTCCGCTACCTCGGCGTCGGCCCCGAACCCGCGCAAATTATCAAGGACGTGCCCGCGACGGCCGATCTCGTGCGGCTCGCGTGAGAGTCCGGCTGCGCGGGCAAACCCGTCGCCATCCCCGGAAAACAAAAAAACCCTCCCGGCAGCGGGAGGGTTTTTGATTGGGTGCAGGGGCTGGATTCGAACCAGCGACCTTCAGGTTATGAGCCTGACGAGCTACCAGGCTGCTCCACCCTGCAACAAAGGAAGGCGCAACTTGGGGGCGCGATTTTTTCTGTCAATGGGTTTCTCCGAAACCGTGCCGGATATTTCATGGAGACGCCCGACGTGGCGAACGGGGAGACGGGGGGCGACGCGTGCACGGACCGTTGCGGCCGGGCCGACGCTCCGTCCCGCTCACTTCTTCGCCGGGTCGCCGCCGATCTTACGGGCCTGCGGGGCGAGCAGGCTCAAGGTGATCGTTGGCGGGGGCACGGTGTCGACGAGGGCGATGAATTTCTCGCGGCGCTCGCGGTAGAGTTCCTTCACGCGAGCCTGTTGGGCGGCGTCGAACTTGAGTTCCTTGTCGAGACGTTCGTAGCGGGCCTCAACGGAGACGGACCAGAGGACGTTCCAGAGCGGGCGCTGCTGGAGCTGGGAAAGCTGATCGTCGGAAAGCGGGCCGGAGTCGGCGGCGTCGCGGGCCTCGTCCTTGGCGCGACGCTCGGCGAGACGCTTCTGGCGGGCGGCGAATTTTTCCCGCTGCTCGGACGTGAGGATCGCGAGGACCTGGCGGTCGAAGTCGCGGTCGAGTTCCTCGAGGCGCGCGCGGTAGGCGTCGATTTGCGGACGGAGGCGCTGCACGTCGGCGGCGAGGCGGCTGCGGTTGGGCTCGCCATGGCTCGAAGAGGTGCGGGAGGGAATCTTGACGGCGGGCTTGGCGGGCGCGCCGGAGCCGGCGGTGAACTCGGAGCCGAGCACGGCCGAGGGCGGCGGGACGGCGGGACCGTCGTCCTCCGTCCACCAGCGCGCACCGAACCCGGCGGCGAAACACAGCACCGCGAGGGCGGCGATGACGAGGCGCTCTTTCACAACGTGGCGTCGAGATCCTGGACTTCGGCGGCGAGGCGCTGCCAGTCGGCGAGGTTGCGCTCCTCCTGAAGACGGGTGGAGCGGGAGTGGAAATAGACGACGGCCACGAGGCACGCGGCACCGGTGGCGGCGCCCACCGCAAACTGGCTGAAGAGCGAGGGCACACCGGCCCGCGCGACGCGCAAGGCGAGGAGCACGCGCGTGGCGAAACCGGGGGCGAGCTGTGCGCCGGCGTGCCGCTGGAGGTGGTCCCACGCGCGGGCGTCGGGCCCGTGAACGGCGCGGAGGACGCGCGTGGCGAAACCGCCACGGAGTTGGGCGGCGGCGTGATCCTGGAGTTCGCGCCAGGCTTGGTCTTCAGTCTTCATGGTGGGGAGTGTAGTGTTCGCGCAGGTGTTCGCGCGCGCGGTGGAGTCGGGCTTTCACGGCGGAGACACTGGTGTCGAGCGTCTCGGCGATTTCCGCGTGGCTGCGGCCTTCCTGCACGAGGGCGAGCAGGGCGCGTTCGGCGGGGCGGAGCTGAGCGAGGGCGTGGCGCAGAGCATCGAGTTCCTCCGTGCCGACGGCGCCGGCCGGTTCGGCGACATCTTCGTGCTCGGGCTGGAACGGCAGGAAAATCCGCCGGAGTTTCTGGCGGCGGAGCTGGTCGATACAGGTGTTGCGCGCGAGGCGGAAAAGCCACGACTCGAACTGCGCGGGCGCCTGCAAGCCCGCGAGCGCGCGAAACATCTTGATGAAAACCTGCTGCGAGAGGTCCTCCACGTAGTCGCTCCGGTTGGTCATGGCGTAAACAAATCCGGCGACGCGATGCTGATAGGCGACGATGAGTTCGCGTTGTGCGGCCTCCTCGCCTTTTTGGGCGCGGCGGACAAGGGCGACCAACTCGGTCGAGGCAGCGGTTGATTCCATGCGGCGGGCATCGTGTGTGTGAGCAGCAAGACGGCCCAATGGCCAGAAAGATTCGGTCGCGCGACCCGGGCGCTTGCCAAGGTCGGAACCATCGCTAGCCCTGTCCGTCTCACGTCACCCATGAAATCCACGACGATTTTTTCGCGCCGCTGTGTGCTCGCCGCGCTGGCCGTTTCCCTGACGCTGGCCGCCGGTTGCGGCAGCCGGCCAGCCCCGCTCGATCCGATGGCCGAGGGGCTCACCGCGGGCGAGAAGCCCATCGCGATGCGCGGCGAGGGCGTGTTTCTCGAGGGCAAACTCGCCGCCACCGCCACGGTGAGCCGCGGCTTTGATCGCGGCGTGAAATCGGCGGCCAACTCCCAAAAAGATCACGACGCCCGCCGCCGCGGCTCGCGCGACGACGAACGCGGCGTAAGCGGCGTCACCGACGTCTACAACATCGGCGGCGAATCCGAGGAGGAGCAGAAGGAGGCGATGAAGGAATACATGCGTCAGGCCCTCGCCCGTCGCGCCGCCGGCAGCCCGATGCCGCCGGTCACGCTTCGCGTAAAATTTGAAAACCGCGGGGCCGAGCCCGTCGAAATCGAGGTCACCGAGGTCAATTCCGATCTCGGTAACTTTGCCGTCCGGCCCCCGAAACTCACAATTGCGCCGGGAGAAACCGGCCAGCTCGATCCGATGATTTCGCAGTTGGGCGTCACCAACGACGAGATCCCCGTCAAGGTGGTCGTGCGCCGCGCCGGCAAGGCCGAGACGCAGATGATCACCGTGAAAACCCTGGTCGCGCCGCCGGCGCGGAAGTAGTCGGCGAGGCGCGCGTTTAGCCGCGCAGCAGGCGCACGCGCCGGCCCTTGCGCGGGAATTGCAGCGTCACGACGGTGCCGACGCCGGCCTTGCTCTCGATCATGGCCTGACCGCCGTGGTCGCGCATGATGCGCTGCACGATCATGAGGCCGAGGCCGTGGCCGCCCGGCTTTGTCGTGTGGTAGGGTTGAAAGAGGCGCGCAAAATCCTCCGGCTTGATGCCGCTGCCGTTGTCGCCGAAAAGGAGGAACACGTGGTCGTCGTCGGCGCGCGACTTGATCTTGAGGTTTCCACCGGGGGCCATCGCCTCCATCGCGTTTTTCGTCACGTTGAAAAACACCTGCTTCAACTGGTTGCGGTCGGCGAGCACGGGCGGGAGCGTGGCCGGCGTCTCCGCCTCCACCGCGATGCGACGATCGGCGAATTCCTGCTGCTGAAAACCCAGCACCTCGGCGAGCACGTCGGCGAGGTTCGTCTCGGCGAGGTCCGGTGGCCGCGGGCGCACAGCCTCGAGGAAATGGGAGATGATTCCGTCGAGCCGCGCCACCTCCTCGCCGCACACGCGCACCGACGCGGCGACCGACTCCGCGTCCTTGGAGCCGCGGAGTTTTTTCAGTTTCCGCTCAATCAACTGGAGGTGGATCGTCAGCGAGTTGAGGGGATTGCCGAGCTCGTGGGCGACGCCGGCGGCGAGGAGCCGGACCGACGCCGAGCTCTCGTCCTCGATGCGCCGCTCGGTGGACTGTCGCTCGCGCGTGACATCCGTGAGGATGACCGCGAAACGCCGGGGCGTGCCGCGGCCCACGCCGCGAAACGGCACCATGTAGAGCCGCACGGTCCGCGGCTCCGGATAACTCAGCTCAAATTCGCGCGCGAGCACGGGCGCCGTCGCGCCGGGTGCGTCGCCGATCGCGGTGTCGAGCGTGGGGCGCAGGCCGGGGACGAGGCGCCACAGGGTCTGGCCCGCGAGTTCGTCGGCGCCGACCGCGACGAGGCGGTGCGCGGCGGCGTTGGCGTATTCGATCGTGCCGTCGGGGGCGATGACGAGGATGCCTTCCTGTAGCGTGTTGAAAATCTCCTCGAACACGCCGCGCTCGCGCGCGAGGCGTTGCACGAGGTTCGAGAGGTTGACGGAATCGAGCGCGTCGAGCCGCCCGAGCACGCGGTCGAGGGAGGAGTTTTTCTTTCCGGCCATCGCGGGAGGTTTTGGCCCGGCCCGCGGGGGCGGTCAACGGCCCAGCTTGCCGTTACTTCGCCGTCTGGGTCGTGCCGCCCGTGCGCATGAACCAGCCGGCCGCGCCGTCCCAACCGGTGACCACGGCGTTGCCGCCGAACGCGCCGACCGCCTGAAACGCGACCGTCGCGGCGGTGGCGTTGGCGTAGCTGCCCCACGTTTTTCCATCCGTCGAAAAATAGATCGTGCCCGCGGCGGAGCCGCTCACGAACACGCTGCCCGTCCACGTCAACGTGCCCGGGCCGCCGGTCGTCGAGGTGCTGAACGAAGCGCCCTGCAACGTCTTCGTCCAGGTCTTCGCGTCCGGCGCGGTCCACGTTTCAAACTGGCCGGACGCCACAAACACGCCGTTGCCAAACGCCACCGCGCCAAGCGAGGCCGAGGTCGTGACGGTCGCGTTCGTCCAGGTGGTGCCGTTGCTCGACGTGAAGATCGTGCCGGCCTCGCCGACCGCGACGAACTGGCCGCTGCCAAACGCCACCGCACGAAACGCCTTCGTCGCGGCCGACGTGATGGCCGTCCAAGTCTTGCCGTCGGCCGACGTGAGGATGCGGCCGGCGTCGCCAACGGCCACAAACATCCCGCTGCCGAAGGTGACGCTCAGGAGTTTTTCCGCGATGGCCGGATCGGTCTTGGTCCAAGTCGTCCCGTCCGTGGAGACTTCGACCGCGGCGCCTGGCGGGGTCGTGGCACTGCGCGCACCGACGGCGACAAAGATGCCGTTGCCCGAGGCGACGCCGTAGAGCGTGGGCGTGCCGCTGGCAACGCGGGCCGACGTCCACGTCAACCCATTGACGGAGGAAGCGGTCATGCCCGAGAGGCCCACCGTGACGACTTTGGCGGCCGAACTCGCGACGCCGTAGTAGTAGTCGGCGTTGGTGCCTTTGGTGAGGGTTTGATTCGCGAGTGAGTCCGTCACCGTGACTGCGACCGTCTGGGTGGCGATGCCGCCAAGTCCGTCTGAGACAGTGCACTTGGCCGTGTAGCTCCCGGCCTTCAGCCAGGTGCGGGTGACGGTGTTTTTCGTGGCGGCGGTATCGGTGACACCGTCGAAGTCCCAGCGAAACGTGAGCGGGTTGCCGTCGGGATCGCTGGCGGTCGCGGTGAACGTCACCGCGTTGCGGGCGGTGGGCGCGAGCGGGGAAACCGCCACGCTGACCACGGGGTTGCGATTGGCGCCGGTCGCGCCGAAGTCGATTTTCACATCGACGTATTCGTTCGGGGCGGTGCCCCCTTTTGCGGTCGGGGTGATGGTGATGCCGAGGGCGGCGTCGACGAATTTCTGGCCGACCTGAAGCGCGGCATCGCTGAACCCGCTGGTCGAGGCGGGTGTCATGTCGAGCAAGCGCGAGCCGGTGAGGCTCATCGTCGTGCTGGTGGAGGGAATCATCGCCCAACGCAAATTGATGCCGTTCATCTGGGAGAAGTTGGCGGTGAACTGCCGGCGCACGTCAATCCAGTAGGCGCGGTCGGCGGTCTGGCCGAGCGTCAGCGCGCGGACGCCGCCGGACTTGGCGGCGTCGTGCCGGTAGAGGCGATAGGTGCCCGACGTAGTGACCTTCTGCACGGAAGCAGTCGGGAGCCAAAGAAGGTAGCTCTTGAACCAGGCGTTGAAGTGGCCGCCGTTGGAGGGCACGCCCATCACGTCGAACATGTCGGCGTATTCCGCATGGGTGCCGGCCCCGATCGGCGTCGTGAGATCCGTGGGTTGCCAGCCGTTGGCGTGCTGGACGCCGTAGTTGTGACCGAGTTCGTGCTTCGGCGTGGCGGCGGCGGTCGAGCCGTTGATCCAGATGCCGCGCGCGCCCACGAGGCCGATGCCGAGGTAGTCGGAGGGAAACACGATCCGGGGGTGCATCACGATATCGAGGTCATACTTGTCGGGATTGTATTTTCCGGTGGCGCCGTTGGCGGTGTCGTAGGCGCGGGCGGCGGCGAGCGCGTCGAGGCGCAGTTGCTGGTAGTTGTTAGCTGCCTGATAGGTGGTCGCGGGCGACGGGAGCTTCAGGGTCACGGGCACAAACGTCGTGGCGATTGAGGTGAGCGTCTGGGAAACGTCCGAATAATACTGGGCGATCTCCGTCATGTTGGCCTGCGCGGTCGTCAGCGGGATCGGGTCGCCGGGGAGGTCGGAGGTGTTGACGCGGATGTAGAGGAGTTTCTTCGCACCAGTCGTCCAGCCGGTCGGCGTAGTCGTGGTCGCGGCGGCCGTTGAGACGCTGGCCGATCCGCCCGGGGCGGCGGCGACTTGCGCGCCAATCGGCTGCGCCAACTCGGCGTCGGCGAGATCCTTGGTCCACTTCTCCACGCCCGCGCCACCGGCGAACGCACGGAAGGATCCGCCGTCGATCATGACGACGGCGTCAGCCGGAAAACCGAGCGAAACTTTCTCCCCGGGCTCCAACGCGCGCGTCGGCAGGTCGCTCATCGCGAGCCGTCCATCGACCGCAATGCCGTGGATCGCGAGGCCGTAACGAGTGGGAAGCGAGGCGCGGGCGCCAAAGGTGTAGGCCTCATAGGCCTGTCCCTCGACGACGGCCCGACGCTCGACGCGGGCGGTGTTCATCGGGCCGTGGCAGGCAATGGCCATTTCAAAGTCGCCCATGCCGTCGACCTGCGTCTCAAGCTGCGCAACCACAGC
>JBEANZ010000282.1:0-9032 GCA_041165185.1 Verrucomicrobiota bacterium
GTTTACCGACCTTTCTTGGCCGACGAGAACGCGCAGACATGTCCCGGTCGCGGGCTCCCACACCCGCACCGTCTTGTCATTCGTGGCAGAGGCGAGCCGCTGCCCGTCTTGCGACCACGCGCAACTCTTCACCGTTTGCTCGTGGCCGGCGGGGACCCACCGGCATTTTCCAGTTGCGGCATCCCACACTCTCACAGTGCGATCGCCCGCCCCCGAGGCGAGCCACCGCCCATCAGGCGACCAAGCGCAGCTCGTCACCCAATCCGTATGCTCGGCAAGGACGAGCAGGGCTTTCCCGGTTGCGGCGTCACACACCCTTACCGAGTTGTCCCCTAACCCAGAGGCGAGTCGCCGCCCGTCTGGCGACCATGCGCATGCCAAAACCCATTGCTCGTGGACGGCAAGCGTTCGGAGATATTTTCCGGTCTCGGCGTCCCATACCAGCACCTTGCCGTCCCAAGAGCCCGAAACGATCTGGCGCCCGTCTGGTGACCACACGCAGCTCGACACTCGTCCCGTTTGACCAGCGAGGATATGCAGGGTTTTCCCGGTCTCGACGTCCCACACCCGCACCGTTTTGTCATCGGAACTCGAGGCAAGTCGCCTTCCGTCCGGTGACCACGCGCAGCTCAAGATCAGTTCGTGATGGTCCGTGAGGACGCGCACGCATTTTCCTGTCTCAGCGTCCGACACCCGCACCGTCTTGTCCCCGCTCCCCGAGGCGAGCCGCCGCCCGTGCGGCGACCACGCGCAGCTCGTCACCGCGCCCGTGTGCTCGGCGAGGACGCGCAGGCATTTCCCGCTCTCCGCGTCCCACATCCGCACCGTCTTGTCCTCGCTCCCCGAGGCGAGCCGCCGCCCGTCCGGCGACCATGCGCAGCTCGTCACCGTGCCCGTGTGCTCGGCGAGGACGCGCAGGCATTTCCCGCTCTCCGCGTCCCACACCCGCACCGTCTTGTCGTAACCACCCGAGGCGAGCCGCCGCCCGTCCGGCGACCACGCGCAGCTCGTCACCGTGCTCGCATGACCGCTGCGGATCATCATTTCGAGGCCTGCCGTCACACCGCGCGGCTCGTCGGGCCGCGTCGCGTCGAGCGCGAGCGCGCCCGCGCGGCCGAATTCCGCGCCGAGGTCCGCGCCGCGCAGGTCGCTGCGGCTCCACTCGGCCTCGTGCCAGCGCGCGCCCGCGCCGCGCAAGTCCTCCGCCGCGCAGTCGCGCAGCCGCGCGCCGGAAAAATTCGCGTCGCCGAGCGTGGCGCGCGCGAGGTTGACACCGACCAACTCCGCGCAACCGCACGCCGCGCCGGACAAATCCGCGTCGGCGAGATGGACGTGTTCCCAGCGCGAGGAATCGAGCCGCGCGCCCCGGAGATTCGCCCCGCCGAGGGGGAGCGGCCGGTCGGCCGAACGCCCGCGCACGGTCCAGTTTTCCAAATCGAGCCCGGCGAGCTGCGCGGGTTTCCCCTCCAACTCCGGCTCGGGATACCCGCGCTCGACCGCGAGCAGCCAGAGCCGCAACGCCACCCGCGCCGCGCGCGGCTCCCCGCGCGTGAGCAGTTGCCCGAGGGCGGCGCGGCGGCGCGGGGTGTCGTCCTGCGCGAGGAGTTGTCCCGCGAAGTCGAGGGTTTCGAGGGAAGGCAGCGGGATTTCCCACACGGCGGACGCGCCCGTATCGAGCGCGCGCACGAGGTGCCGGGCGTGGAAAAACTCCTGGAGCGACGTGTGGGCGAACCGGAAATGCTCCCGCGAATCGTCGGGCCGGAGGACGAAGGTGGCAGTGCGGAAATCCTCGTGGAGCACCTCGGGCGGCGTAGCCGTGTAGCGCGCGGCAATCTGCGGGTGGGCGGCGAGAAAGCGGTCCAGCCACTCCTCGACGCGGCGCCACGGCCACTCGCGCGCACCGTCGGCGTGCAAGTCGGCGGCGAGCGCCTCCATCATGGCGAGCTTGTGGGCGGTGGTGAAGTGGTGCTTGCCGTCGTCGCGCGCGAGCCACTTTAGCGTGAGCAGCTCGTAGAGCGTCGCCCCGGTCACGGTGCGGCCCGCCGCGCGGCGGCGGCGCAGTTCGTCGAGCTGGCCGGCCATGAGCGTGAGCAGGTAGGGCCGGCGCGACAGCTCGGTGAGATTATGCACCGACTCGAACAGCTCCAACGCCGCGCGCGCCGGCTCCACGCCGCCGAGCACGAGTTCGAGGTGGTGGCGCACCTGCTCGGCGGAAAAGGGCAGCACCACGCACACTTCGTAGTGCGTGGAGCGCAGGCCGTCGCGGCCCTCGCCACGCAGCATCTCGCCCTGGCTCACGGCATCGCGGAAATAGTGGGAGCGACAGGAGACGAGCATCCGCCCGCGCCGCACGCCGGGTGCGAGCGCCTCGCCGTCGGCGAGCGCCGGCGGCAACACGCGCCACAGCTCGCGCATGAACTGCCGCGCCTGCTCGGGCGTGTGGTGGACGATTTTTTCGTCGAGGCCGTCGAAGATGATGAGCGCGCCGCCGCTCTGCACGGCGTCGATGATTTCGACGGGGCGCAGGGCCGGCTGGCCGCCGCCTTTCCAGTGGCGGCGGATGACCTCGGTGAGCAGCTCTTCGAGGGTGGGCACGGTGCGGTTGCCCTCCTGCGTATAGTAGAGCCGCAGGTCGACGAAGATGGGCAGCGGCGTGGTCGGGTCCTGCTCGCGGCGCTCCAGCAGGCGGCGCGTGAGCTGCTTGAGCGTGGTGGTCTTGCCGATGCCGATCTCGCCGAGCACGGCGAAAAACGGCGCGGCGTCGGCGCGCGCGAGCCAGCCTTCGATGAGGTCGAGCGCCGGGGCGATTTTGCCGGAGGGCAGGTCCTTGCCGAGGTCGGACAACTCGAGCTGGTCGAGCGTGGTGGAGAGCGCGGAGTTGGGCTCGTAGTGCTCGACGCCCTCGTCGCCGCGCGCCTGCGTCGCCATGCGTTCGAGCGGGCTGGGTTTCCGCTCGTCGGTGGCTGCGGTCGGGTCGGGTGGCACCAGCGTGAGCCCGCGCAGGACCGCCATGCGCTCGGCGATGCCCCGAAGAATTTCGGAAACGAACTTGGACCGGTCGCGCTCCTTTGCGCGGATGTCCACGTAGGACCGCGCGGTGGTCTGGCCCTTGGCCGGGGGGAGTTCGACGAACTTGTGTTTCCTGAGTTCCCGGTAGATCGGTCCCGACTCCACGAGGGAGGCCAGCCGCACGGGCACGACCGGTTTGCCTGCGTCGCGGAAGTGTGGCCACTCCTCGGTGGTGATGAACGAACTCGCCTGCGCCTTGCCGCTCCAGAGGAAGAGGCCAACTTCGCTGCGCGGCATCTCCGTGGCGATGCGTTGCCGCCAGTCCGCCCCGCCCGTGATTTCGGAGTCGATCCAGATCAGGTCGGGATCCTGGACGTTGCTGCGCCCTTGGACAGCGGCGCGCCAGAGGCTCCGGATCTCGCGCACGATCTCGTCCGCCATCGCGCGGTCCTCGTGCGCATACGAGACAAACACGCGCACCTGACCGGCGGCCGCAAGCAGGTCGGTCCAGTGCGTCGCGAGGCCGCGGCTCGTGATCGCCCCCGGCGGGAGGTCGCTGGTGCCCTCGCGGGAGAACTGCTCGATCTCGGCAATGGCCGTGTCGTCGCCCTCGAACCAGCACTCGCGCGCCTCGGGGCCGTGCTGCTTGCTCGTGTCGCTGCGAAAGACGAGGCCGAGGCGCGCGGACTTGGCGGCCTCGTTGATGTCGCCTTGGAAATTGGTGAACTGCTTCGCGACGCCCGCGAGGTGTTTGCCGGGGAAGGCGGCCTTGATGCACTCGGCGAGGCGGGCTTTGCCACCGGCGGCAAACAGCGGGAGAATCGCCTCGAGGCGGTCGCGGTTGGTCTTGCCCAACTCGTCGAGCACGGGCGGGATCAGGCGACGGAGGCGCGCCTCGGTGAGGACGATGCGGGGAAGGCGGCGGGTTTTCATGGGGTGGGCGTGGTGGGCTTGGCGGGCGGAAGGGTCGGCACGGGCGCTGCGGTGGGAATGGAGGCGGATGCGGGGACGGAGGAGCCGGTAGGAGTGGGAGTGGGAGTGGCCGCGTGGTGCGAAGCGGCGGGAGCTTTGGTGCGGGCGATTTCGATGAGGTGCAGGACGCCGACGACGCTGACGGCCGCGAGCACAAGCGCGGTGGAGACGAGCGTGATGACCTTCACGAGGCGGCGCTCGTAGAGTTCGCATTTCCGGCAAAACCGATCGGTGGCGGGTGTGCTCATGGGCGGAAGGGGGTGGTGGCGCGGCCTCCTCTGTGGCGGGAAACGGGCGGGGCGCAAGCAGTATTTGGGGCTGTTGGTGTGATTTTGGGGTGATGTAACCCTACGCGGAGTCGCGCTCGCCGACGCCGGATCGATGCGGCCTTCATCCGCCCCATCCGCACACGCTCGCTGACGGGGTTATCATGCGCCACGCATCAGTGGGTTTGGGAAATCTTCCTACCCATAAAATCTTCCTACCTCAAACTCCGCCTACCCAGAGGGTAGGAAAATTTTATTGGTAAGAAAATTTTCCGATCCCCAATCGCCAGTCCCCAATCCCGCCGCGGGTTATCTGGTCGCGGCGCCGCCGCCCGCCGGAAATTTTTCGTGTGCTCCGCGCGTTTCGTGGTTTCCTCGCGCTCTCCGATGTCCGCCGACGCGAAACAGACCCCGATGATGCAGCAATACTTCGAGGTGAAACGCGGCCTCCCGCGCGACACGCTGTTGCTGTTTCGCCTCGGGGATTTCTTCGAGTTTTTCTTCGACGATGCCGTCGTCGCCTCGCGGCTCCTCGGCCTCACGCTCACCAAGCGCCTCGATCATCCGATGGCCGGCCTGCCCGCGCAGGCCCTCGACAACTACGTCAGCAAGCTCCTCGCCGCCGGGAAGAAAGTCGCCATCTGCGATCAGGCCGAGCCCGCCACCGCCGGCAAACTCGTTCGCCGCCAGCTCACGCGCATCCTCTCGCCCGGCACCACGCTCGCCGCCAACCAGCTCGACGCCGCGCGCAACCACTACCTCTGCGCCGTCGCCCTCGACAAGGCCGGCCTCCACGCCGCGTGGCTCGATCTCTCGACGGGCGAGTTTCGCGTCGCGACCGATCCGCATCCGGCGAACCTCCTCCCCGTCCTCACCGCGCTCGACCCGCGCGAGTTGCTCGTCATCGACGGCGAGGTCGCGCGCTGGCAGGCCGCGCCGCACGATCAGGCCGACACGCACGCGCTGCACGCCTTCGCCGCCACGCGCCTCGTCACGGAATTATCGGGCTACCACTTCGACACCGCCACCGGCGCGAAGACCGTCATGGACACGCTCGGCGTGCTCAACCTCCAGGGCTTCGGCCTCGCGCACACGCACCCCGCGCTCGGCCCCGCCGGCGCGCTCGTCTACTACGCGACGGAAAACCTCTGCGCGAAACCCGAAAACCTCCGCAACCTCCAGGAATACCGCAGCGCGCGCACGCTCCTCCTCGACCCCGCCACGCTGCGCAACCTCGAGATTTTCTCCTCCGCGCGCGGCACGCGCGACGGCACGCTCCTCGCCGCGATCAACCGCACCGGCACCGCCGCCGGCGCGCGCCTCCTCGAACGCTGGCTCGCCGCCCCCACGCTCGACCTCGCGGAAATATCCCGCCGCCAATCTCTCGTCGGCGAACTCCTCGCGCAACCCATCCGCCTCGCCGCCGTGCGCGAGACGCTCGCGCTCGTGCGCGACATCCCGCGCATCCTCGGCCGCCTGCAAAACCGCCTCCGCAACCCCCGCGAACTCGGCGGCATCCGCGACACCCTCGCCCAACTCCCGCCCCTCCGCGCCGAACTCGCCGCCTTCGACGCCGCCCTTAATCTTTCCACCTTGAACTTAAACCTGCAGGAGTTGCCGCAACTGCGGCAACTCCTGCACTCCGCCCTTGCCGACTCCCTCCCCAACGATCTCGCCGAGGGCAATTTCATCCGCGCCGGCTTCGATCCGAAACTCGACGAACTCCGCGGCCTCACCAGCGGCAACAAAACCTGGCTCTCCGATCTCGAGCGCACCGAGCAGGAACGCACCGGCATCCGCAGCCTCAAGGTCAGGTTCACGAACAATTTCGGTTACTACATCGAGATCACCAAGGCCAACCTCCACCTCGTCCCCGCCGACTACATCCGCCGCCAGACCACCGTCGGCGGCGAGCGCTACGTCACCGAATCGCTGCGCCAAAAGGAAAAAGAGATTTTCCACGCCGAAGAAAACGCCCTCGCCCGCGAGCACGAGTTGTTCGCCGCGCTCGTCACCGCCATCCTCGACGACTCCGTCGCGCTCGCGCACACCGCTGACGCCCTCGCCGAACTCGACGTGCTCGCCAGCTGGGCCGTGCTCGCGCGCGAGTGGGACTACTGCCAGCCGCAGCTCGACGCGAGCGACACCCTCGCGATCACCGAGGGCCGCCATCCCGTCGTCGAGCAAGTGCTGCGTTCGCCCGAGGCGTCGCTCGCGCGCGGCACGAGCCAGGCCTTCGTGCCGAACGACACGCTCCTCGCCAGCGACGACGCCCAGCTCGCGCTCCTCACCGGCCCCAACATGGCCGGCAAATCCACCTACATCCGCCAAGTCGCGCTCATCACGCTCATGGCGCAGATCGGCTGCTGGGTGCCCGCGAAGAGCTGCCGCGTCGGCCTCGTGGATCGGATTTTCTCACGCGTCGGCGCCAGCGACGACCTCGCGCGCGGCAACTCCACCTTCATGGTCGAGATGAACGAGACCGCCAACATCCTCAACAACGCCACCGACCGCTCGCTCATCATCCTCGACGAAATCGGCCGCGGCACCTCGACCTACGACGGCCTCGCCATCGCGTGGTCCGTCGTCGAGCACCTGCACCGCGACCCCGCCCGCGGCCCGCGCACGCTCTTCGCCACGCACTACCAGGAGCTAACCCAACTCGAGAAACACCTCCCGCGCCTGCGCAACTTCTCCGTGGCCGTGAAGGAGTGGAACGACGAAATCGTCTTCGTCCGCCGCGTGATCCCCGGCGCAGCGGATCGCAGCTACGGCATCCAAGTCGCCCGCCTCGCCGGCCTGCCCCTCACCGTGATCGAGCGAGCGAAGACGATCCTTGCGAAACTCGAAAGCGACGACACCGCCGTCTCGCTGCCCGCGCCGCAAGCCAAGCCGAAGAAGAAAATCTCGGTCGCGCCGGCGGACGATTCGCAGCTGAGCTTGCTGTGACCGCTCGATTCCACCAGGCACATTTGCCTGAAGATGAAACAACCGGATTCGTCCACGAATGAGTTTGGCGGGCTGCCGGCGCATCCTCGAACCGAGGAGGAACTTAGGCAGTGGATTACCAACGGAGTCGAAGAATCACTGACACTCGACTACAAAGCGAAAGGGGCCTTGGCGAAAGAGAAGCGCGGAGAAATCGCAAAGGATGTTTCGGCCATGGCAAATTCTGCGGGAGGAGTCGTTATCTTTGGCGTCTGCGAGTATCCGAAGGACAGCGGAAAGCAGCACTTGCCGGAAAAGATCGATCCGATCGACGATTCACAGTTCACGAAGGAGTGGCTTGAGCATGTGATCGCGGGTGGGGTCCGGCCGCGAATCCCTGATCTGCTCGTTCATCCCATACGCTTGGCAGGCGGAGGCGCCGTCTACGTCGTGGTGGTCCCGCAGGGCTCGACGGCACATCAAGCCGCCGAGCGTAAGCTCTACTTTCGGCGGTATAACTTCGAGGCGGTGGCCATGGAAGACCATGAGATTCGCGACGTGATGCAACGCGTCCGACACCCACAGGTCAGGCTCACGTTCGACATCAATGTGGCAAAAGCTGCGCGGTCGCCGGACCCGTTTCCACCACGCCAGAGTGACGAAACCGTCTACCGGTGGCTGCACATTGGTTTTCTCAATACTGGGGACAAGAGTGCGCATCACGTCCGCGCGAAGCTTTGTATCCCGATCTCGGCCGTCGATCAGCCGCAGCCACAAGTGGTCGAACTGCGAGGCGAGCTTTTCCAGTCGATCGATCTGGACATGGCTTGGCCGGCTACGAACACGCACTACTTCAGTGTTCCGAATAAGAATACGGATCCTTTGCTGCCCAGGCTTGGGATTAAGATGAGGACCGTCCGCTTGAAACCAGTTGAAAATACGTTTCCAGAGCTGCCTATATTTTACGCCGTCTACGCTGACGAGGCTCCCTTATTCCGGGGACAAGTTGCATTTGCGGAGATCAGACAACGAACGCCGTCAGAGATGGACAGGGTCATCCAGAAAAAGGATGAACCGCCTTGAGCTTACGGTCGCACCGGCGCGCCTGAGCCCGGCGTATTGCGTGAAGCCGGAGCGGAAGCAGCCAACCATGAGTTTCACAAGGCGAGTTGGGACGGTGTGACCCTACGTCAGCCCTTGTCCTCCGAAGCGTGGTTCAGGAAAAGTTTCACCAGCCCCGGATTCTCGGATTTTCGTCCTTGTTCGATTACATTTTCCGCTAACACCCCGCCATGGACCTAGCGCAGCTCCTCTATCGTGCCGAATCAGAGTCACTCGATTTCAAGCGGGACCAGTATCGCTTTGCGGAGGCTGACGACCGCACCAAGAGCGAACTGCTGAAGGATATCCTGGCGTTTGCGAATTCCTGGCGGAGCGAGCCGGCGCGGATCCTGATCGGAGTCGACGCTTCGGTGTCTCCACCGCAGGTGGTGGGCGTCAGGGATCACATCGACGATGCGACGCTGCAACAGTTCGTGCATGGGAAGACCCAGCGGACGCTAAGATTCTCGTATGAGGTCGTGGAGTTGAAGGGGCGGTCGGTCGGTGTGATTGAGATCCCGATCCAAGCCAGACCGATCTATCTGCGGAAGGACTACGGCAAACTCACGGCGAACACCGTTTATTTCCGGCGGGGTAGCTCCACGGGTGAGGCATCGCCGGATGAAATCGCTGAAATGGGGGCGGCGAACTCGAACCTCAAAGAGGGCGACCTGCAGGTGAGGTTTGCCAAGCCGGAGGGCCGTGAGCTCACCGGCAGCCGGTTCTCTTTTGATTCCGATGTATTTCGTCTCACGG
>JBEANZ010000283.1:0-8639 GCA_041165185.1 Verrucomicrobiota bacterium
CGCGTCGCGTGCAACCACGCCCAAAACGTGGCACTGCCCGCATGGGCGCTGAGCTGCTGCGCGGTGAACTCCACCGCGATTGATTTTGCGCCCACCTTGAACTCAAATCCGTCCGCCACCGCTTGGTGCAGCGGACCGTTGTCCTGCGATTGGTTGTTCTTCATCAAACCCAATCACTTCCCAGACGGCGGCCCTCTTTCAACTGCACACTTCCGGCTAAGTGCCATTCGGGTCGCCGACCCGCCCTCCGCATCACACACGACACACGAGGGCCGGTCAAAGACCGCGCCCTACCCCCGAAGCCGAAGCGCCTCCCCCGCTCGCCCACACCACGCCATCGAACAAAAATCAATCGGACGCCCCGACTCCACGTCCCCGCGCTCAGCGTCCGCCCCCGCCCAAGAATCCCCCACCGCGCAGCCACTTCACCATCAGCTCGGGCCAGAGGCCGAGCTGCGGATCGCCGGGGGACATCGCGGTGCCGTGCGGGCCGACTTGATAAAAATGCGCCTCCACCGGCACGCCCGCGCCACGCAGGGCGTTGAGCACGGCGACCTGCACGCCGAGGTGGCCGGCGTCCTCGATGGTGTTGAAGAGAAACGTGGGCGCGGCCTCGGCGGGTTTCTGCGGGTTGCGGCCGCCGTAGATGAGCGCGTTGAAATTCGCGCGCGCCGACACGCGGTCGATCGGATCGGGGGCGGTGGGATCGCCCTCGCTGATGTTGTTGTAGACGGCGTCGCCTTGCAGCTCGCCGCCCGCGGAGAAACCGATCGTGCCGATGCGATCGGGCGTCACGCCGAGCTTCGCGGCGTTGGCGCGGATGTAGCGGAGGGCGCGGTGGCCGTCGGCGGTGGAGATGGTGCGCGCGGGATAGTTCGGGCCGATGCGGTAGCGGAGCACGAAGCCGGCGATGCCGTGGCGGTTCAGGAATTTCGCGACCTGCACACCCTCGTTGTCCATGCAGCGGTTGGTGAACGCGCCGCCGGGGATGATGAGAAACGCCGCGCCGGTGTTGTTGCCGGCGGGCGCGGCGAAGGCGTAGAGCGCGGGCTTGTCCTCGTCGGTGAAGACTCCGGCGGCGTCGGGCAACGCGCCGGGCGCGCCGTTGGGCCAGAGGAGAATCGGCTCAGGGATGCCGGGCACGGGGCTGGGCGGCCCGAGTTTGATGCGTTCGACGTAGGCGGCCTGCCCGGGATTTTTCGGACCGCCGATGATGCCGCCGATGTTTTCCGCCGCGGATGGATTCGCGGTGGGCGCGGGCGCGCCGCTGAAGACTTCGATGCGCAGATCTTGGTTGGCGTCGGCGCCGGGTTTGAATTCGACGATGTAGTCGGTGGCGTCGCCGGGGCGGACTTTGGTGAACGAACGCTGATCGCCGATGCTCGGGGCGAGCACACGGTGGTGGCCGAAGTGCGCCATCTCGGGCGTAACGCTGCCGCCGCCGCGTCCGCCGCCGACGAGGCCACTGCTGAAGGAATTGCTCAGCCAACGATTCATGTTTTGGCGGACGTCGACTTTGTAGCGGCCGGCGGCCGGGCCTTGGTCGGCGGGAATCGCAAACTGGCCGATGGGCTGGCCGAAGGTGGAGTTGAGCACGCGACCGATGATCGGGCCGGTGCCGGGTTGATCGAGCGGCGTGAAGAGGATGTAGCCGTGCGGGAGCGGCTGGCCGTCGAGGTAGGCCATGCCTTTCACGGGCACGCGCGGGGCGTCGCTGAGCAAACCGGAGAAACGCGCCCAGTTGAAAAACATCTCGGGCCACGCGCCGCTGGAATCGCTGCCCGCCGCGAGCACGGTCTTCAGATCGGCGCGCGCGAAAAAGTGCGCGTCGACCGGCGAACGCGCCGCGCGGAGCTTGCCCCAAAGATCGATCGCGGCGGTGCGGTTGTCGCCGCCGCTGGAGGAGCCGACGAGAAATGTGGGCGGATGTTTCGCGGCGCCAGCGGCGAGTGGCGCGGGCTCGGGGAGCGTCGCGGCCCAGATGAGCGCGACGAGATCGGGCCGGCTGGAAATTTTCCCCGCGGGCTCGGCGGCGATTGGGTTGTAGGCGACCTCGGCGGCAATGGTCGCACCGGAGTCGTAGCCGAGCAGGGCGATGCGGTGCGGCGAGATTTTGAATTCGGCGGCGCGCGCGCGGAGTTGCGCGAGTGCGGCGACGGTGTCAGCGGCGGTGGCGTTGGCCGCGAGGGTGAAGGCGGCGAGGCCGCGGTCGTTGAGCCAGCGCGCGAGCGGTGCGGCGTCGGTGGCGGACGCGGCGCCGGTCACGATGAGCACGGCGCCGCCGGTGTTTTCTTTCGTGGGGAGATGCGGCGTGAACGCCGGTGCGGCGGCAAAGGCAGTGGCGTGGAAAATCAGCGCGACGAGCGCCGTGCGAAGGAAGGGGTGGGGCATGGGGAGGAAAATGGGAGCAGGGGATGACTGGAAAATGTGTGTTCGATGGCGGAGCAGTAGGGCAGGGTCTGTGACCCGCCCTTTCACGCGGTGAGTGTTCGAGGGCGGGTCAAAGACCCTGCCCTACTGCACGCGGTCGCATCGGGTTGGTGCATTCGCGCAGAAACGGTCACACGTTCGCCAGCCGCCCCGTCGAATCGCCGAAGCGCTCGGGGAGCTGCGCGCCGCCGACGCGGTCCATCATGCTCAGGAAAAGATTGGAGACGGGCTGCGGCGATTGTTGCACGTAGCGGCCGGGGGTGAGCGTGCCGCCGCCGCCGCCGGCGAGGATCACGGGGAGGTTGTCGTGGCTGTGGCGGTTGCCGTCGGCGTTGCCGGAGCCGTAGACGATCTGGGAATTGTCGAGGAGGGATTTGCCGTCGATGTCCTTCGTCGCCTCCATTTTTTCGAGGAAGTAGGCGAGCTGCGTCACATACCACGTGTCGATCTGCGTGACCTTCTCGACGAAGTCGGGCTTGTTGTTGTGGTGCGTGAGGAAGTGGTGGCCGTCGGCGATGCCGAGCTCGGGATACGTGCGGTCGCTGCCTTCGCCGCCGAGCATGAACGTGGCGACGCGCGTGCTGTCCGTCTGAAACGCGAGGTGCAGCATGTCGAACATCAGGCGGACATATTCCGTGGTGCTGTTGGGAATGCCGGCGGGGGCGTCGACGTCGGGCTGAGGGCGGTGGGCGCGGGATTTCTCGGCTTCCTGGATGCGCTGCTCGATGTCGCGCACGCTGGTGAAATACTCGTCGAGCTTCACGCGGTCGCGGCCGGAAATCTGCCGCTGGAGCGCGCGGCTGTCGTCCATGATGAAGTCGAGCACCGAGCGCTGCTGCTGCTGGCGGAGAATCAGATTTTTCTGGCGCTCGTCGCGCGGGCCGGCGCCGAAGAGCCGCTCAAACAGGAGCCGCGGATCGACCTCGGGGGTGAGGGGCGTGGTGGGCGAACTCCACGCGAGGTTGTGCTGATAGACGCACGAGTAACCGGTGTCGCAGGTGCCGGCGTTTTGGATCGAGTCGCTCGACAACTCGAGCGAGCGAAACGGCGTGAGCAGCCCAATCTGTTGCGCAATGATTTGATCGGCGGAGACGCCGGCGCGGAAATCCGAGCCGCCGGACTTCTTGATGCGCACGCCGGTGAGAAACGTGCCGTTGGCCCGCGCATGATCGCCGCCGCCATCGGCGCCGCCGACGGCCGAGAGGTCGGTAAGGCCGCCGACGATCTGGAGTTTGTCCTTCACCTTCGCGAGGGGCTGGAGCGTGCGGTTGAGTTCAAATTCCTTTTCTGTGCCCGTGGGCCACCACGCGGCGGGGATCGCGCCGTTGGGAAAATAAAGAAACGCTGTGCGCAGCGGCGCGCCGGTGGCGGTGGTGGCGACGAGCCGCGGTGCGCCTGACGCCGCGGCGGCGGAGAGACGGCGCGTGAGGGAGGACTCGAGCGCGGGCAACGCGAGGCAGAGGCCGGCATTGCGCAGGAAACGGCGGCGACTCAGGACGGCGGAAGAGGGGGAATTCATGACGGGAGGCGGATAGTTTGAAAAAAGCACACAGGAATTAGACCAAGGCACGAGTCACAGAGGACACGGAGCCGAGACACAGAGGGCACGGAGCCCAAGCACGAGGCCACGGAGCAAGACAGCGTGTTCATGGTTTCCTGTCGTTTTCGGTGCGTCGCCGGCAGGGATTGGGAGCCCCAACGGGGCGGCAAGTCGATAGCCCGGGGCAACGCCCCGGGAAATGGATTGGAAAAGATCGAAGCCCTGAAAGGGCGTAACTCCGCACTTCGGTTTCGCCCCTTCAGGGCTCGATTTTTTCCCACGCAGAACCCAGGGCGTTGCCCTGGGCTATCGACTTTCGCCCCGTTGGGGCTTCCGAACTCCAGGTGATCAATCTGGTCAAAACAGCGGGAAACCTTTTTTGCCTCCGTGAACTCTGTGTCGGAGCTCTGTGTCCTATGTGGCAAAAAATTCACGGGCGGGTGACGCAGGCGGATCAGGGCGAGCGGGTGAGCGAGTCAGCCGAGGTCGTGGATGGGGTGAGACGGCGCTGCTGGAAAGGGGCGGACTCGATGACGCCCAGCAACAGCTCGGAAAAGCGGCCGCCGTTCTGTTCGAGGCGCTCGACGATTTTGTCCATCGCGGGGATGTCGTAGTATTCGACGCCGCGGCCCAGGGCGTAGATCAGGAGTTTCTCGGTGAGCGTGGCGTAGAATTCGCGGGCGTGCTTCGTGGCGAGAATGCGTTTCAGCTCACGCACGTTCTTGAACGGCTCGCCGGTGAAAAGTTCGCCGGCGGAATCGACGGGCTGGTCGAGTTCCTGCGTGCGGTAAAGGCCGAGCGCGTTGAAATTTTCCAACGCGAGGCCGAGCGGATCCATGCGGTTGTGGCAGGAGGCGCAGAGGGCGTCTTCGCGGTGTTTGGCGAGGAGTTCGCGCTGGCTCGGCGTGCGGCCGGCGAGCGTTTTCTCGGTTTCCTCCAGCGAGGGGACGGCCGGCGGCGGCGGCGGGGCGGGGGCGCCGAGGATGTTTTCGAGAATCCATTTGCCGCGCTTCACGGGCGAGGTGCGCGTGGGGTTTGAGGTAACGGCAAGCGTGCTGCCCATCGTGATCACGCCGCCACCGCGCGGATCGTCGGCGGCGAGCGTGATTTTGCGCAGCTCGGGGCCACTGGCGGTGTCGGCGGGCAGGCCGTAGTAGGTGGCGAGCGCTTGGTTGAGAAAAGCGTAGTCGCTGTCGATCAACTCGAGGACGGGACGGTTTTCGCGCACGATATGGCCGAAGTAGGCCTCGACCTCGCCCTTGAGCGCGGCGCGTTCGTCGGGCGTCAGGTCGGAAGGCGCGGCGACTCGGGGTCCGAAGCCGCGGCGGACGGGTTCCGGGGGTTTGATGCCCTCGCGCGCGAGGACGATCTGGCGGTTGAGTGCGAGGTGCGCGACTTCGCGGGATAGGAGCCACTGGCCGGAGAAATTTTCGATGAAGGCCGCGGCCTTCGGATCGGCGAGCATGCGCTGGACTTCGGCGGCGAGGTTTGGGCGGAGCGCGCCGGTCGAGGCGAGTTTGATCAACTGGTCGTCCGGCATCGTGGACCACAGGAAATACGAGAGCCGCGAGGCGAGGGCGTATTCGTCCACGCGTGCCGCGAGTGCACCGGCGGCGGCCGGCTCGGTCTCCTCAAAGCGAAAGAGGAAGCGCGGCGAAGCGAGGATGGCGACGATGACGCGCGAGACGCCGGTCTCGAACGTCGTGCCGGGGACCGAGTAAACATTTTCCGCGATCGCGACGAGACGATCGAGCAGGTCGTCGCTGATCGGGCGGCGGTAGGCCTTGATGGCGAAACGTCCGATGACCTCGCGCGCGTAGTCGCGGCGCTCGGCGGCGGCCTCGGGTGCGCGCGCCCGCGGAAAAAACCGATCGTAGCCGGGCGCGGGTGCCCAGTCTTTGCGCTCGAGCGGGCCGACGAGCTGCATCCACACGAGCTTGAGATCCATTTTGGTGCGCTGCTTCAGGGTTGGGTCGAGCGGCGTGAGGTGAAACTCCATTTTGTGCTCGCCGGGCTCGAGGCGGAGCGTGCGTTCGTTGGTGAAGAACATGCAGTCGGCCCACGCGTATTCCTGCGTGTAGAATTCCTTGCCGTCGCAGAGCACCGCACCGATGCACTTGGCCGGATCGGGCGTGCCGATGCCATCGACCGAAGTCGCCATGACGACGCGATAGTCGCCGCCGATGGAAACCCTGAACGTGTGGGCGACGGTCTTCTCCTGATAGAACGTCATCGGGTCGCCGTTCTTCGTGCCGTCCTCGGTGAGGAAGGCTTTGCCGAGGGCGAAAAATTCCGAGACGGCCGTCGGCTCGGCGGGCACGCCGGTTTTCGCGATGCTCTGCGCGGCGCCGATGAGCTTTTCCATCCGCATCGGCGAGAGGCTCAGGACATCGCCGATGTTGTCGAAACCGTAGCCGATGTCGTCGGCGGCGAGCGCGTGCTCGGCGTTGAAATCCACGCCGACGAGATCGCGGATGGTGTTGCGATACTCAGTGCGATTGAGCCGACGGAGGGTGACGCGGCCCGGATCGGGTCGCGCGGGATCGAGGCCGAAGGCGCCGGCGACGATCCAGGCTTCGAGCGCGGTCTGCTGCGCGGCGTTGGGCGTGGATTCGCCGGGCGGAGGCATCACGTGCGAGCGGGTGTTGCGGAGCACCTTCAGCCAAAACTCCGGATCGCGGAGGAGTTGGTCCGGCGACGTGCGTTCGTCGAAGGCGAAGCCGCCCTTCTTTGTGCCGTCGCCGTGGCAGTCGTAGCAGTGCTCCTTCAGGATGGGCGCGACCGTTTGGTGAAATTGCGCGAGGGCAGGAGCGTCGGCGGCGCGGAGTGGCGCACCGGCCATAAGCGTCGCCACAAGGCCGACGACGAAGACGAACCCTCCGGCGCGGCGCCGGGCGGCGGTTCGGGGGTGGGTGGGGGGAGTCGTGCGATGGGGCCGGCGGGTAGTCACTCGGAAAGGGTAGCAGGTGCCATGACGAGAGCGACGGCCATTGGTTGTGCCGCCGCTCGCTAGTGCATGGATGACGGTGAGCGTGGGTTGGGCGCGGCCGATGGGCAGGTTTCTTACCTCAAACAGTCCGAACGAATTGTAGTGGTGTGTTGGCGGCGAGTTTTCGTCTGTCAGGTCGCTTCGCCTCGTTTGACCCCACCATGACTACACCCTGTCTGACTGTGTCGGCCCTTGGCCGCTGCCTTGTTCTCGTCGGCGCCCTCGGCGCCTTCTCCTCCGGTGTCTTTGCCCAATCCGCGACGGCCGCGACCGCTTCCCCGGCGGCGGGGGTGAAGGTCGACACCATTCTCCTCACGCCCTTCCAGGTCAGCACCGACAAGGACAACGGCTACGCTGCCGGCAACACGCTCTCCGGTGGGCGCGCCGACACGCCGCTGAAGATTACCTCGGCCTCGATTTCCGTGATGACGAAGGAGTTTCTCGATGACTTCGCCATCACCGACATGAACGAGGCGGCCGCGTGGACCGTGGGTATGAACGCTCCCACCGGCGGCGAATCCGGCCCCTTCGGCGGCAACCGTTTTCAGGCGGACTTCCGCGGCGCGGGCAACGGCGCCAACTATCCCTCGCGCAACGGTGCGCTCGAATATTTCGTGGCCGACAGCTACAACACGGAGCGCATGGAGTTTTCCCGCGGCCCCAATGCCGCGCTCTTCGGCGACGCCGGCCCGGGCGGCATGCAAGGCAGCTCCAGCAAGCTGGCCCGCCTCAACAACCGGCAGTCGAGCGTGAGCTTCCGCGGCGATTCCTACGGTGGCTACCGCGCGACGCTCGATGCGAACTACGGGGTCGACAAGGTGGCGGTCCGCTTCAACGCGCTCCGGCAAAACACCAAGGCCTTTCAGGACGGCACCGGAAATTTCCAGGAAGCGTTCACCCTCGATGCGTCCTACAAGATTTCCCAAAACACGCAGCTCCGGGCGGAGTATAGCAAGAGCCACGAGTGGAACATCCAATATCGCCGGACCTACAACGAAAACGCGTCGCTCTGGAACCGCACAACGTTCAACGACACGAACACGACACTCAACACCGCCGGCACCGGTCTCTCGACCTATGGCAGCACCACGGCGGACCGGCTCGTGTGGAATTTCGGGACGAACAGCCTGATCAACTATCGCGCCGTCCAATATCAGACCAACGGCTTGGGTTACGCGATCCCATGGCACGGGCGGCCGGAGTTCGCGAATTTCCAGCCCGGCATCTCGAAAACATTTTTCCTCGGGCCCGCCGACGCCATCGCGAGCCGCGATCTCAACAGCCGCAACATCACCCTCGATCATCGCTTCTCCCCGAGCCTGTTCCTCCAGACTTCATTTATTTCCAGCGACATCGATCCGACGCAGATCAACACGGCCAACCCGCCGAACGACTACCGCGTCGACGTCAATCGCCTGCTGCCCAGCGGCGCGACGAATCCGAATTTCGGCAAGGCCTACTCCGAAGGCAGCGACAGCCGCCAATATCAGGCGAACAACGTCACCGAATTCCGCTTCATCGCGACCTACCAATTCGAGGCCCCCAAAATGTTTCAGATGAAACAGCGCTTCAGCCTCAACGGCGGCTGGCGGCAGGATCTCTACGAGGCGTGGCAGCGGGCCTGGCGCCGCGTGGACAACACGGCGGTGCCCAATCCGACCAACGCGGTGAACACTCTTA
>JBEANZ010000284.1:0-7351 GCA_041165185.1 Verrucomicrobiota bacterium
CCGATCTACAACGCCGTCACCTCCTACGGGCTCGAACTTGAAGGCACGCTGAAAATCTCCGAACGCTTCTCGCTGCGCTCCGTGTTCACGAAACAGTTTTCGACGAACACCGTCTGGAAAATCTTCGTCGCCGGCGCCAACGGCAGCGCGGATGACAGTTACCTCGATTTTTCGGGCAAGAAATCGGACAACAACCCCGACTTCATCTTGAACCAGACACTTAGCTATCGGACGCCGAAATTTTTCGCCAACCTCTCGTGGAAGCACATGGGCGAGCGCGCCGGCAACGTCGCCAACGTGATCATTCTCCCGCGTTTCAACCAATTCGATCTCGGCACCGGCTACACGTTCAACCGCCGCTGGTCCGTGAACCTCAACATCAACAATCTCACCGACAGTGAGGGCGTGATGACGTGGCGCGGCTGGGGCGTGAATCCCGGCGACCGCCAGAGCTACACGTCGCTCCCCGCGACGGGCAAGGACACGATGCTCCAATACGTCCCGGTCCAGCCACGCGCCTACTTCGTCTCCTCTACCTTCAAGTTCTGAGTCGTAGCGGCGAGCGGTTCCCCGTAGCGGCAGGCGTCCCTGCCCGCCACTACCCAAGGCCAGCCGCTGGCCGGGCTGTCGTTGACGAGGCGTCCCGCCTCACGTCAGCTCCAACCCATCCGACAATCCTCCGCCCCCCCGCCCAGTCGGAGGGATTCAATCGAAGCTACTTCTTGAGAGGCGACGTGGAGTCCAGGCTTGTAGAGAGTCGATTGCGTGGCAGTTGCCCGGAGCCGTTAGTTTCTCGAAGAACCACGACCAACAATTGCGCCCCGCTCCCACGCCGCAGGCCGCGAGCTCACTCGCGCTCCGGAAAAACGCCCGCCCCCAGGCAACCTGCACCGCGAAAGGCGCACTTACGCACTCGCCGCACGCGCGGATGCAGGAAAAATCTTTAAGTTGATCCGCCGCATCCGCCGCGCGCCGCCACGCGAAAGGTGGGGCGATGCTCGCTGCTTCACTCCGCATTTCTCTCCTGCGCCTCGCGCTCGCGGTCGCCTCCGGCTCGTCCACCGCGTCCGCGACGCCCGCCGATCTCGCCCGCGAGATCGTGCTCGAGCCGCACGCGGGCGCGACGCCCGAGGATGCCGCAATCCGCGCCGCGCAGACGCGCGCAGACGCGGCGGATGCAACCGCGGCGGACTTTGAAAAACTCGGGTGGGCGTTCGTCGCAAAGGCCCGGCGCACGCTCGACGCCGGCTTCCACGCGCTCGCCGAAAAAACCGCCGACACGGTCGACGCGCGCTTCGGCGCGAGCGCGGGATCGCGACTGCTGCGCGGGCACGCCCTTCACAACCTCCACCGTTTCACGGAGGCCGAGTCCCTCGGCCGCGCACTCGCCGCCGAGCGCGGCACGCCGGCGGACCTCGCGTTGTGGAGCGATGCGTTGCTCGAACTCGGCCGCACGGCCGAGGCGATCCCGGTGCTCCAGCGGCTCGTCGACGCGAAGCCCGGCGTCGAGGCCCACAGCCGGATCGCACACGTGCGCTGGCTGAAGGGCGATCTCGCGGGCGCGACCGCCGCGATGGAGACGGCGTTCCGCGCGACGAGTCCACGCGACGCCGAGGGCAACGCCTGGGCGCTCACGCGGCTAGCGGGTTTCTATCTCCAAGCCGGCCGCAGCGACGCCTCGCTCGCCGCCGCCGAAGCGGCGCTGGCCCACGCCGGAGATTTTCCGCCCGCGCTGCTCGGGCGCGGCCGCGCGTTGCTCGCGCTCGGGCACACGGAGGCGTCGCTCGCGCCGCTCACGCGCGCCGCCGAGCTCAATCCGCTCCCGGAATACCAGTGGTGGCTCGCCGACGCGTTGCGCGCCGCCGGCACCACGAGCGCCATCGCGCGCGCCGCCGCGGTCGAGGCCGCGCTGCTCTCGCGCGGCGAAGCGAGCGATCCGCGCACGCTCGCGCTTTTCCTCGCGACGCGCGGACGCGACGCCGCGCGCGCCGTGCGACTCGCCCGCGAGGAGCTCGCCCAGCGCGCCGATCCATTCACGCACGATGCGCTCGCGTGGGCGCTCGCCGCGAGCGGCGACCACGCTGCCGCCGCGACCGCGTCGCGCGCCGCACTTGCCGAAGGCACGCGCGACGCGCGGCTTCTCTGGCACGCCGGCGAAATCGCCCTCGCGCGCGGCGCGGCCGATGAGGCGCGGGGGTATTTTGAGCAGGCGCAGCCGATGGCGGCGACGTTGACGCCTTCCGAACGCACCCGCCTCGACGCCCGCCTTGCGTCGCACCTCGCCACGCTCTCCGCGCCCGCCGCGCCCGCAGTCGCCCGCGTTGCCGTCACGCCCTGATTTTTTTCCACCCGAAAAAACAACAACCCAACATCCACCATGAAATCCACCCTCGGTAAACTCGCCGCGACGTTCGTCGCGTTGCACCTCGCCATCGCGCCGCAAGCGCGCGCCTCCAGCCACATGGACGCGCCCCTCATCACGCTCGATCACGCCGCCAACACCACGGACGTCTATGCGTTCGTCGTCGTGCGCAACGGCGTGAAATTCCTCGATGTCGCGCTGATGGTTTACCCGCACCAGGAGCCCGGCGTCGGGCCGAACAAATACGGCTTCGATCAAAACGTGCTCTACCAAATCTTCCTCGCCGATCCCGCGACCGGCGCGGACCGCGTGGCCTACCAGTTCCAGTTCTCCGACAGCTACAAGACGCAGAACACCATCCTCCAGTCCTACACCGGCGTCGTCGCGGCCAACGGCGACAACGCGCAGAACTTCACGCAGACCTACACCGTCACGAAAGTCGCCGGCGGCACCAGCACCGTCCTCGGCACCGGCACCGTGCCGCCCAACAACCAGGGCAACGCCACACCGCGCTACAACAAGAACAACGACGGCAACCAGCCCGCGAAGGACGGCGTCGGCGTCGCCACCGATCTCGACGACTACACGCGCACCGCCATCGCCACGCTGAACAACGGCTACCGCTCGTTCGCCGGCCAGCGTGACGACGCGTTTTACGGCGACATCAACGCCATCTTCGATTTGCTCTCGTTGAAGTCCGGCACGCAGCGCTACGACAGCCAGGGCGGCTTCAACGTCCACGCCATCGCGCTCGACATCCCGCTCGCCGACATCGCCGGCGGCGAGAACCAGACGATGGGCGTTTACGCCACGACGAGCCGCCGCGCCACCACCGTCCTCACCGACGGCGCGGGCTCCGCCGGCACGACCGCGACCGGCCCCTGGGTGCAGGTCGGCCGCCAGGGCAACCCGCTCTTCTGCGAGGCCTTCGTCGCGCTCAAAGACAAGGACCTCTACAACCGCACCAAGCCCACGAGCGACTCCGCGCTCTTCCGCACCTACGCGGAAAATCCCGAACTCGGCGGCCTCATCAACGCCCTCGTGCTCAAGGCCAACGTCGCGCCCATCACCAACCGCGCCGACCTCGCCGCGATCTTCATCCCCGACGTCATCAAGGTTGATCTCTCCACCGCGCGCGCCCGCCTCCCCGGCGGCGGCGCGACCAACTCCGTCCTCGCCGACGACGCCGGCTACTCGCGCCTCAGCATCTTCGGCGGCGACGTGCTTGAGAGCCCCGTCGCGGGCCATCCGTTTCGCCTCCCCGGCAGCGCCATCGGCGCCGACGCGACGAAATTCTACGTCCCCGGCGGATGGCCCAACGGCCGCCGCATCGGCGAAGACGTGATCGACATCGGCGTGACCGCCGTGATCAGCGATCTGCGCACGCTCCCGCTCGTGATCCGCTCCGCCGCCGGCATCGACAACGTCGACAGCAACGACGCGATCTTCAACAAGGTGTTCCCCTACACGACCACGCCGCACAACGGCCGCAACTTCGAGCACAACCCCCGGCAGGTCGCCTCGCCGCTCCTCAACATCTCCGCGCGCGGCGTCGCCGGCGGCGGCGCCAACTCGCTCATCGGCGGCTTCGTGATCCGCGGCACACAGCCCGTGCAGGTGATCGTGCGGGGCGTCGGCGCCTCGCTCAGCCAGTTCGGCGTCGCCGGCCCGCTCGCCGACACCGTGCTCGATCTCTACGCCGGCTCGACGCTGCTCCAGAGCAACGACGACTGGAAAAACCCGCTCGCCGGCGGCGCGACGCAAGCCGCGATCCAGGCGACAGGCCTCGCGCCGCTCTCGGATTCCGACTCCGCGATCCTGATCACGCTGCAACCCGGCGCCTACACCACGATCGTGCGCGGCAAGGGCGCCGCGACCGGCGTCGCGCTCGTCGAGGCGTATCTCACGCAGTAAACGGCAACCGACGCGCGTGATGGCGCGTGTCGTGCCAGACCCGGCCCGCGATTTTTTTCGCGGGCCTTTTTTGTGTTACTCTGGGAACGACGCCCACCGACCACGCTGTCCGGCGCTTGCATCCTCTACGGAAAATTCGGACGCGTTTTCGGTCGCTGTCTCAGCTCCTCAACCCCGTCCCACCACGTGTGGCGGCGGGCTCAATTTCCTGCGAGGTTCGGGTGCTTTGCCGCGAGGGTCGCGTGAAGTTTGCGGCCGCGACGGCGCGAGTCGGCGGCCAGGCTTCGCTTGAACGCAATGAGCTTCGCCTGGAGCACCGGATCGGAAGCAGCCAGGATCGAAATCGCGAGCAGTCCGGCGTTTCGCGCGCCGCCGATGGCAACCGTGGCGACAGGGATGCCGCCGGGCATTTGCACGATGGAGAGCAGCGAATCGAGGCCCTTCAGGCTCCTGCTTTCGACGGGCACACCAATCACGGGAAGCGGCGTGTGACTCGCTGTCATGCCGGGCAAGTGGGCGGCTCCGCCGGCGCCGGCAATGATGACGCGCAGTCCACGCCGGTGGGCGGTTTTCGCGTAACGAGCCATATCGTCGGGTGTGCGGTGGGCGGAGACGACCTGCACTTCGCAGGACACGGCGAATTCCCCGCAGACGTTGCAAGCGGCCTCCATGGTTGGCCAGTCGGAGTCGCTGCCCATGATAATTCCGACGAGTGGGTGGGATTTGTTTTTCATGTGATCGGGTCGAAGTGAATCGCGCGGGCGGCCTGCTGGGCGGTTTCCAGGGCCGCCTCAACGGTTGGGCCGAGCGCGGTGATGTGGCCCATTTTTCTTCCGGCTCCGCACATGGCCTTGCCGTAGAGGTGGACGTGGGCGCCCGGAACGGCGAGGGCGCGCTCCAGTCCGAGCGGTCGGCCGGGTGCGCGGCGAGCGCCGAGGAGATTCAACATCACGGCGGCCGGGGCCACAAGTTGCGCGGTGCCGAGGGGCCAGCCAAGCACGGCGCGCACGTGATTCTCGAACTGCGAGCAGGCGCAGGCCTCGATCGTGTAGTGGCCGGAGTTGTGCACCCGCGGGGCGAGTTCGTTGATGGCGATCTCGCCCGTCGCGGAGAGGAAGAGTTCGACGCCGAAGCTGCCGACCGCACCGACGGCGGCAACCGCACGCAGCGCAATATCCGTGGCCCGGGCCGCGTGTTCGGGCGGGATGGCGGCAGGCGCCCGCACGGAGTGGCAGACGTGTTCGTGCTGCACGGTCTCGACCACGGGATAGGTGGCGATGGCTCCGTCGCGTCCACGGGTGACAATCACCGCGAGTTCTTTCGAGAAACGCCAGAACGCCTCGACGAAGAGCGCGTTGAGATCGCCACGCAAGGCGCTCCACGCGGCGGGAATGTCGGCGGGCGAGTGCAGGGTGAAGTTGCCCTTGCCGTCGTAGCCGTTGCGCCGGGTTTTCAGCACGATCGGCCAACCGAGTTGGCCGCCGACGGCGGCGAGTCTTCCGGGTGAATCGACCGCGCAGAAATCGGGAACCGGCAGACCGGCGCGCACAAGGGCTTCTTTTTGCAGGAGCTTGTCCTGCGTGACCGCGATACTGGCGGACGTCGGGAACACCCGGTGCCCCGCCTCCTCGAGACGGCGGAGGACGGCGGCGTCGACGAATTCGTTTTCCAGCGTGATGACGTCCACGCGGGCGGCGAATCGGCGGAGTGTTTCGGCGTCGGCCCAATCTCCAGTGACGCTCAACGGGGTGAGCTGCGCCGCCGGGCTGAGCGGGTTCTGTTCAAGGATGCTGACCTCGCAGCCGAGCGGGAGGGCGGCGAGCGCGGTCATGCGAGCCAACTGGCCGCCGCCAATAATTCCGAGACGGGCGCTGGCAAAACCGCGGTCGGCGCGCTGGAGGATCTCGCGATCGTAGGTTTCGTGCATGGTCAAAATTTCTCCCGGCGGAGCACGCGAATGTCAGACTCGTAGGCAATCATGGCGAACTTGGGGAAGAACTCCTGTTCGAGTCGCGTGAGGAGTTGGATGGCGACCGCCGGCTGCACGACCACCTCGACCTGGATGTTGGCGAATTCCTGGATGTCGGCGGTGCGCCGGCCCTGGCGGCCGTCGCCTTCGACGGTGAAGAGCGTGTAGCCACTCGCACCCGTCTCGTGCAGGAGTCGCCTCAGCGGCTCGCGGGCCAGGGCTTCGCAGATGATGGTGACGAGCTTTACGGGATGGGTGTTCATGAGGCGTCAACGAGGTGACGGGCGAATTGGTAATAGATCGGAATGCCCACCGTGATGTTGAAGGGAAACGTGATGGCGAGCGACGCCGTGAGGTAGAGCGCGGGGTTGGCTTCCGGCAGGGAAAGGCGCATCGCGGCCGGGGCGGCAATGTAGGAGGCGCTCGCGGCCAACACGCCCAGCAGCGTGACGCCACCAAGGCTCAGACCGGTGTATCGGCCGAGCAACACGCCCAACATCCCGTGGACGATCGGAAGCAAGATCCCGAACGCGACGAGAAAGGGACCGACCTTGCGCAGGTCACCGAGGCGGGCGCCAGCGACCAGCCCCATCTCAAGGAGGAAGAGCGCGAGCACGCCCTGAAACGGGGTCACGAAAAACGCGCCGACTTTGTCCATGCCGGACTTCCCACACAGCGTCCCGATCACCAGCGCCCCCACGAGGAGCAAGACGCTGCGGCCGAACAGGGCCTCGTGCAGCAGTTTTTTCCACGAGCCGGCGAAGACCGACTCCGGCCGACCGACGGACATCTTCCCGAGCAATACGCCGACGACGATGGCGGGCGACTCCATGACGGCGAGAAAGGCGGTCGCGTAGTTTTCATACGGGACGTCGATACTCTTCAGGTAGTTGGTCGCAGCGATGAAGGTGACGGCGCTCACCGAGCCGTAGTGGGCGGCGACGGCTGCGGCGTCGACCGGTCGAAATTTTCCACCGTAGCGGAGCAACGGATAGACCCAGAGCGGAATCACGGCACCAAGCGCCATGGCGGCCAGGGCCGGGAGGAACACGGTGGCAATGCCGGCTTCGTTGATGGCGACGCCGCCCTTGAAGCCCAGCGCGACC
>JBEANZ010000285.1:0-7724 GCA_041165185.1 Verrucomicrobiota bacterium
GCGCCGCGGCGACGCCACCGTCAACACGCCCCTCCTCGCCAACGGCACGCTCTACATCCGCTCACTCACGCCCGCCGGCGCCGCCGCGCTGCCCTTCGGCAACGGCGCCACCGCCACCGGCGCGCCCACCGCCACGCAGTCGAACAACGAGGTCAACCTCATCAACCAGATCAATCTCCCCGACGATCGCTTCAACCGCGCGCTCGCCGGTTCGAAATTCCGCCTGCCCGGCGAGCGTTTCTCGCAGGCGCCCGACGCGCCCGTCCTCATCCAGGACACGAAGGACGTGAACTTCGCGCTCTCGCATCAGGTCGGCGACAGTTGGTTTTTCGAAATCGGCGGCGACATCAACAAGGTCAACAACCGCAGCATCCGCAACGGCATCGCCGGCGGAAATTCCCGCGAGGTCCGCATCGACATCAACCAGCTCCTGCCCAACGGCGCGGCCAACCCTCATTTTCTCGAGCCCTACAACGACATGCCGTTCGAGTTCATCTACCGGAATTTTCTCAACCGCGGCCTGCGCGGCAACGCCGCCTACCGCCTCAACGCCGGCCGGCTCGGCGACTACACGTTCAACCTCAATCTCTCCTCGAGCCTTCGCACGACACAGAATCGCACGCGCCGCTTCAGCATGGCCACGCTGCCCGACGCCCGCATGTGGCAGAGCACCGCCGACCAGGTGAACATCCGCCAATACTGGAGCAACCCGTCGCGCCCCTACGGCGAGCAAAACCTCCCGCGCACGCTGCTCCGCCAGACCTTCGCCGCCGACAACACGCCGCTCGCCGCGCCCACGCCCGAGACCATCTCGCCGCGCTGGACGCTCAGCGACTGGAACGATCAGGACGAAAAATTCTCCAACGCCGTCGTCGCCGTGAGCGCGAAATATTTCGGCGGCAAACTCGTCGTTCTCGGTGTCGAGCGCTACGACCGCTACAGTTCAAAACTCCGCTCGCGCCAGGAATTCGGTGATCTCCCCACGACGTGGTCCGGCACCGAGCTCCTCTACAAGCCCGAGGCGCCCGCCGACTGGGCGCAACTCAGCTACCTCCCGCGCAACGCCACCACCGGCGTCACCACCGCCACGCGCCCCGTCCCCGCCGCCACGCGCCCGCGCGTCAACGCCCCCGGCGTCGTCACCAATAACGGCGTGCAAATCGGCAATCCGTTTTTCGCCGGCGACCGTTTCCGCAACGACTACTCGCCGCCCGAAAACACGGGCTCCGGCTTCACCGGCAGCTACGGTTTCGTCTGGCACGCGCTGCGCAACGCCTCGCTCGTTGCCAACTACTCGACCGCCTACATTCCGCCGCCCACGAACCAGTTCACCCTCGATAACGATCTCGCCGTCGCACAGCAGGGCTATGGCTACGACGGCGGCCTGCGTTTCAATTTCTTCGGTGGCCGCCTCACCGTGAACACGAATTATTTTTTCAACCAAGAGGACCACCAGCGCGTCGCCTCGCCCGCCACCGCCTCGATCAACGGCCTCCTCTCGCGCAACGCCGCCACCGACCCCAGCCTCGACGGCCGCAACACCCGCGGCCTCCCCGATATCTTCGGCGTCGATTACCAGTCCGCGAAAACCTCCGGCGTCGAACTCGAGGTCGTCGGCGCGATCACGAAGGGCTGGCGCGTGATGCTCAACGTCGGCACCGCGCGCGTCTTCACCTTCAACCGATTCCCGCTCTCGAAAACGTTCATCCCCGAAAACGCCGACACCTATCGCCAAATCCTCGAGGATGCCGGCGGCCGCATCGACTCCGCCCGACCGCTCCCCGGCGCTCCCGGCACCGCCGTCGTCAACACGGCCATCACCCACGCGCTGCCGAACGAGCAGACCCAGGCCGTGCTCGACTACAATAATATCTGGGCCAACTACGCGCTCATCACCGGCGATCAGCCCGCGCAGGGCCAGGATCGGATCACGGTCAATGTGTTCAACGATTACACGATTCAGTCCGGCTGGCTCCGCGGCCTCCGCGTCGGCCTCGGCGCGCAAGCCCCGGGCCGCAACTACGTCGGCTCCCGCTCCGCCGACACCATCGTCGATCCCGCGAATCCAAATCGCGCCATCGACGATCCCGCCGTCGATCAGACGACGCCGGTTTACGTGAAGCGCCCGACCATCGTCACCGCGACGCTCGGCTACACCCTGCGCCGCGCGGAATGGCGCGGCCGCACGCTCTCGTTCCAACTCGTCGTGAAAAATCTCCTGAACGATCAGTCCACCGTTTATCAGGGCCTCGACGTCGTCGCCCGCCCACCCGGCGGAGATTTTTCGAAACCCAACCGCGTGACCATCGCCCCGCGCAACGGCGCCTACACCGAGCCGGTGAGCGTGCGCTTCACCACGACCTTGAAACTGTGACTGCGATTGCCTCCGCGCCCCTCACCGACCGGGCGGCTGGAAAGCCGCCCCTCCGTCGGACCGCCGGCTTTCCAGCCGCCGCCTCGTTCCTCGCGCTAT
The DNA here is from genome assembly GCA_041165185.1 of Verrucomicrobiota bacterium. Taxonomy (GTDB): domain Bacteria; phylum Verrucomicrobiota; class Verrucomicrobiia; order Opitutales; family Opitutaceae; genus JBEANZ01. The sequence continues at coordinate 2,474 of JBEANZ010000285.1, forward strand.
TCTTCCTCAGCGTTACGGCCCACGCCGCGCCGCCCGCCGTCTCCGACCGAATCGATTGGCCCGCGTTTCTCGCGCGCCACGATCTCGTCTGGGAACAGTTTCCCCCGAGCTGGAACACCGGCGGCTTCACCGGCAACGGCCAGCTCGGCCTCATGGTCTACGCGACGCTCCCCGACCACCGCGTCGATTTCCATCTCGGCCGCACCGATGTCACCGACCACCGCAAGGCCCCCAATTCGAAAACGTCCTTCGGCGTCCCCGGCGCCAACGTCCACTACGATTTCCCGCGCCTCGACATCGGGCGCTTGGCGCTGCGCCCCGCCGGGAAAATTATTTCCGGCACGATGCGCCAGGACCTGTGGCACGCCGAGGTCACCGGCACGCTCGTCACCGATCTCGGCACGCTCACCTTCCGCGCCTACACGCACCGCGACCGGATGCTCGACGTGATCGACGTCGCCTCCACCGAGCGCCTGGCCGACGGCCGCGCCGCACCGTGGCGCTGGGAATTTCGTCCCGGCAATCCCATCGCGCCGCGCCGCCTCACGCACCCGAAGGACGGGCTCGACTATGTCACCAACCCGCCGCCCGTGGTCGCGCGCGATGCCGACGTCGGCACGTGCGTGCAAACGCTCCTCGCCGGCGGCGACTACGCGACCGCGTGGCTGGAAAACAAAACCGCCCCCGATCACGGCACGCTCTTCGTTTCCATCGCCAACGAAATTCCCCGCGCCGGTGCCTCGCTCCCGCTCGCGGTCGAAACCGTCCGCGCCGCCGCCGGCGAAAATCCCGCCGCGCTCCGCGCGCACTGGCTCCCGAAAGCCGCACGCGTCGCCGACGCCTACCTCGCGCGCCTGCTGCCCGGCGACGACGGCAAACTCCATCTTCCGCCGATGCAGTCGCCCGAGTATCATCCACCCGGCTCGACCACGACCGCGCTCTTCGCCGATTCCAACTTCAACCTCGCCCTCCTCCGCTGGCTCCTGAACACGCTCATCGCCACGAGCGCCGACGCGACTCCCGCACCCGCCGCGCTCGCGCGCTGGCGGCAGACGCTCGCCGACCTCACACCCTTCGTCACCGGCCCCGACGGCCTCATGATCGGCCGCGGCCAGGCGCTCGAGATGTCGCACCGCCACTACTCGCACCTCCTTGCGCTCTACCCGCTCTTCCAGCTCAACCCCGACGATCCCGCCGACCGCACGCTCGTCGACAAATCCGTTGTCCACTGGCACCGCCTCGAAGGCGGCAAACGCCTCGCCGGCTATTCCTACACCGGCGCCGCCTCGCTCTACGCCGCTCTCGGTCGCGGTGACGATGCCGTCGGAATGCTGACCACGTTTCTCAACGGCGCACCCGGCAACGCCTACCTCTCGCAAAACACGTTCTACTTCGAGGTCGGCGGAAAAAATCCCGTGATTGAAACTCCTCTCAGCGGGGCCGCTGCCGTCGCCGATTTCCTCCTGCAAAGCTGGGGTGGCAAACTCCGCGTCTTCCCCGCCACGCCCGCCGCGTGGGCCGACGCCTCGTTCCGCGACCTGCGCGGTCAAGGCGGTTTCCTCGTGAGCGCGCGACGCACCGCCGGCCGCACCGCGTGGGTCGCCGTGCAAAGTCTCGCCGGCGAACCCTGTGTCGTGAAAATCGCCGACTGGTCCGCGCCACCCGTCGCCACCGGCGCGCGCCGCTTCACCCTGAAGCAAATCGCGCCCGGCGAATTCTCCCTCGACCTGAAGAAAGGCGAAACCGTCCGCCTCAGCCCGCCCGGCACCGCGCCCGACTTCACCGCCGCTCCCGTCGCGCCCACGACCGGCCGCGCCAATTTTTACGGCGTGAAAATCGGAGAAAAAATTCCCACCACTCACGTCTGGCCCGAAACGCTGCCTTGAAGGAAATTTCGCCGATGCCGTTCCTCCGGTTTCTACTCTGCGCCCTCGCCGGCGTCCTGACCGCCCACGCCGCTCGCCCCTCGATCCTCATCCTCGACGGCCGCAACAACCACGACTGGCGCACGACCACCGACTCGCTGCGCGCCACGCTCGAGAGCACGGGCCTGTTCACCGTCGAAGTCGCGACTGCGCCCGAGCTAAGAACCCACTCGGGCCTCCGCGCGCCCGCCACGCCCGACGAAACGTTCGCCGCCGCCCAGCGTCGCCACGCCGACCTCACCCGCGCCGCGCAGACCAATCTCGCGCCCGAGTGGGACCGGTGGTCTCCGGATTTTTCCAAGCACGCCGCCGTCATCCTCAACTACAACGGCCCCGCGTGGCCGAGGCCGATGCAGGACGCGTTCGTCGCCTACGTGCGCGGCGGCGGCGGCGTGCTGGTCGTCCACGCGGCGAACAACGGCTTCGCCGACTGGCCCGAGTTCAACGCCATGATCGGCCTCGGCTGGCGCAAGGGCGACTTCGGCACCTGCCTCACCATCGATCCCGCGACGGGCCGCGCCGTCGAGTGCTGCGCCGGCGAAGCGACGGGCCACGGAGCGAAACACCCCTTCGTCGTCACGCACCGCCAGCCCGGTCACCCGATCCTGCACGGACTGCCGACCGCGTGGCTGCACGGGAAAGACGAGCTCTACCACCACCTCCGCGGCCCCGCGCAAAACGTCACGATCCTCGCCAGCGCGTTCTCCGACCCGCAGCAGCGCGGCAGCGGCCGGCACGAGCCCGTGCTCTGGGAAGTCCCCTTCGGCCAGGGCCGCGTGCTCGTCTGCACCCTCGGCCACTCGTGGAAAGGCGACACCGATTGGGACGGCCTGCGCTGCGTCGGTTTTCAAACCGTGCTCGCGCGCAGCGCCGAGTATCTCACCACCGGCAAGGTCACGCTCGACGCGCCGAAAAATTTCCCCGCCACCGACCGCACCTCCATCGCGTGGCCACACACGCTCGCACTACCCGCCGCATCCGCCTCCGCGCCCGCGCCCGATTGGCAGGCGAAAAAGAAAACCAACCTCGCCACCGTCCTCACACCCGAAGAGGAGCGCGCGTCGTTCGCGTTGCCGCCCGGCTACGTCGCCGAACTCGTCGCCGCCGAGCCGCTCGTCGAGCAGCCGGTGCTCGCCGTGTGGGACGCCGACGGCGCGATGTATGTCGCCGAGATGCGTAGCTACATGCAGGACGAGGCCGGCACCGGCACCAAGTCGCTCCGCAACGGCCGCATCAAACGCCTCACCAGCTCGCGCCGCGACGGCATCATGGATCGCGCGACCGTCTTCGTCGACGGCCTGAATCTTCCGCGCATGATCCTCCCGCTCCTCGACGGCATCGCGGTCGTCGAAACCGACGACACCAGTGTGTGGCACTACCGCGACCTCGATGGCAACGGCGTCGCCGAGGAGAAAACGCTCCTGTTCAAGGGTCGCGCCGGCGACGGCACGCGCTCCGTCGAGCACCAGGACAGCGGCCTCGACTGGAATCTCGATAATTGGATTTACGTCAGCTACGGTCGCGAGCGCTACCGCTTCACCGACGGCACGTGGCGCGCGCAGCCCACGCACCCGATCTGGACGCAGTGGGGCGTCACGCACGATGACACGGGCCGCGTTTTCTTTTCCGACAACAGCAGCCCCGCGATGGGCTTCCAGCTCCCGCGCCCCTACTGGAGCCTCATCCAAAAACGCAGCGGCGACAAACCCCGCTCCGGCGAACCCATCTCGCTCGGGCTCGCGTGGGACATGGATTTTCTCTCCGCGAAAAACCTCTGCCCCGTCGATGACCGCGGCGGCCCCGCGCCCGCGCGAAAAATCTTCACCTCGATTTGCGGCCAGAGCGTCTTTCGCGGCGATGCGCTGCCGTTCGAGGCCCGCGGCGATTATTTTTTCTGCGACCCGACCATCCACGTCGTCCGCCGCGCCAAGCTCACCGACCGCAACGGCCGCCTCACCCTGTCGAATCCCCACGGCGACGACGAATTCCTCCTCTCGCCCGACATCCTCTTCCGCCCCGTCAACACCGCCACCGGCCCCGACGGCGCGCTCACCGTCGTCGACATGTATCGCGGCATCATCCAGGACGCGCCGTGGCTCAGCGAGGGCCCGCGTAAATTCATCCGCGAGTCCGGCCTCGCCACCGTCAACCACCTCGGCCGCATCTGGCGCCTCCGCCACCGCGACCTCGCGCCAACCGCCGCCCCGCACATGTCGCGCGAGACCACCGCCGAACTTCTCCGCCACCTCGAACATCCCAACGGCTGGTGGCGCGACACCGCGCAGCGCCAGATCATTCTCCGTCCCGACCGCGCCACCGTCGCGCCCGCGCTCGCCGATCTCGCGCGCTACCACGACAACCCGCTCACCCGCCTCCACGCGCTCTGGACCCTCGAGGGCCTCGCGAAAATCGACGCCCCGCTCGTCACCGCCGCCCTCGTCGACCGCGACCCGCGCGTGCGCGCCGCCTCCGCGCGCCTCGGCGAGCCGTTCCTCGAGAAAAATGATTCCGCGTTTTTCTCCGCGCTCACCACCGCCGCGAAAATCGAGCGCGTCCCCGAGGTCGCGAAACAGTTCATCCTCTCGCTCGCGTTTTTCCCCGACACCGTCGCCGCCACACCCGCGATGGACGACTTGATCGAGCGCCACGTCGCGCACGAAGGCGTTTTCCTCGCCGCCTGCACCGTCTTCTGGAAAAAGCCCTCGCCCTACCTCGCGCGCATTCAGAGCGGCGACGCCCTCCTCACGATCAAGGACCCCGCGCGCCGCGCCGAGGTCGCCGCGCGTTGGACGCAAGGCTTCGCCCAATGGCAGCGCCAGCTCGATCTCCCTGCCGATTTGCCGCCCGAGCAGCGCGCGCTGCTCACGAAAGGCGCGGAGACCTATTTCGAGACCTGCGTGAGCTGCCACGGCCCCGACGGTAAGGGCGTCGCCGTCCCCGGCTCCGCCGAACTCATCGCCCCGTCGCTCGCCGGCAGCGCGCGCGTGCGCGGCCCCGCCGCCGGCCTCGTGCCCGTCCTCCTTCACGGCCTCACCGGCCCCATCGCCGGCCGCACCTACCAAGGCGCGATGATGGTCCCCGCCGCCACCCTCGGCATCACGCGCGACGATCGCCTCGCCGAGTTGCTCAGCTTCATCCGCCACGCCTGGGGCAACGAAGCGCCACCCATCACCAAGGACGATGTGCGCGATTTTCGCCGCACTCACGAAAAACGCACGGCCGCGTGGACTGATGACGAATTGAATCAGTTCACGCGGTGACAGGGCGCAGTAGTCGTGGACGAGGCGTCCCGCCTCGTGTTTTTTAAGTCTCGATTCGACCCGACA
>JBEANZ010000286.1:0-4822 GCA_041165185.1 Verrucomicrobiota bacterium
CCTCGAACACGGCCTCGCGCGCTGGACCGTGCTAGAGGACGCGATCTCGAAGCGGGCCTGGCTTGTTGGCATCTTCCCCGCCGCCGAGGAGGCCGAGGCGGGGTGGCAGGAACTGCGTGCCATGCTGGTGGCGGCCGGACTCGTGATCGGCGTCGGCACCGAGACCGCGCCACAGTTCCGCCCGCTCGCCGACGCCGACTGGCGCGACAGCTACAAGGCGCACTTTCATGCGTGGCAGTTTGGGCGGTTGCACTGGGTGCCGGTCTGGGAGCGCGAGAAATTTTCGCTCCCCGCCGCCCACGCCGTGCTCTGGCTCGACCCGGGCCTCGCGTTCGGCACCGGCAACCACGAGACCACGCGCCTCTGTGTCGAGCGCCTCGTCACACTCGCGACGGCGGCCGGCGCGGAGCCGGGGGACGGGGGGCGGAAGCCGGAAAAACTTCACGTGATCGACGCGGGCTGCGGCTCGGGCATCCTCGCGCTCTCGGCGGCGCTCCTTGGTTTCGGCGCCATCGCCGGCTTCGACAACGACCCCGAGGCCGTCCGCGTGAGCGGGGAAAACGCCGCGCTCAACGCCCTCGCCGGTCGCGTGCGCTTCACCACCGCCGATCTGGTGACGGGGCTGGCGGGGGCGTCGGCCGACATCGTGCTCGCGAACATCCAGGCCGACGTGTTGCAGCGGTTCGCACGCGAACTCGTCGGCGCGGTCGCGCCGGGCGGCGCGCTGGTGTTGAGCGGCATCCTCGCCCACGAAAACGCGCAGGTGCGCGCGACCTTCGCCGCCGCGACGCCGGGTTGGGCCGTCGAGTTTCGCGAGCTGGGCGAGTGGAGCGACGTATTGCTCCGCCGGCCGAACTAGGCGCGGCGACACCGCGCCGACCATCCCCTCAGCCACAACCCTACCGCACCCCATGAAACGCCGAATCCTCCTCCCGCTATTCATCACGACGTGGGCGCTCCTCGCCGGCTGCGCCACGACCGACGAGCTCACGCAAAAGGAAAAAGACAAACTCGCCCGCGAGCAGGCCCGCGCGCAACAAAAGCAGGCGACGGCGCAGGAAAAAAAACTGGAGCAGGGCCTGGGCGGCCGGAAGAACACCCGCTAGCGCGAGTTTTTCGGTTCCTCGCTGTTTTCAGTGGATCAACGGAAGCCCGCTCAGAAGCCCCGAAGGGGCGAAAGTCGAAAGCCTAGGGCAACGCCCTAGGATTCCGGTTGGGAAAATATCTTCGCCCTGAAGGGGCGACACCCTCGTCCGGATTCACCCTTACAGGGCTTGGATTTTTTGGGGGACATTTCCAATGGCGTTGCCCCACTGCCCTTGAATTAAGGATTCCGCGGGCGCCGGTTCTGGCGGCTGGGACGGTTTGCACACCGGAGGTGTGCCAGAAAGTAGCCGGGGGTTGAGCCGTTGCGGCGATACCCCCGATCAGTTTGTTTTTGATCGAGCATCCTGAAGGGATGCCAGAAGGGTCCGCCGACCAGAGTTTCTGGCACCCGCTCCGGGGTGCGTCGGAAAAACCATGATCACCGGGGGTTTCGTGCCTCAACCCCCGCCTACTGTCTGGCACGCCTCCGGCGTGCAAGGCACTGCGGTGGCGGCAATTCAGCGCTCATTCAATGGCAGTGGGGCAACGCCCTGAGCCTTCAACTTTTCTCCCCGTTGGGGCTCCCGAGCCTGACCGCTACCCACCGAAAACTGCGAGGAACCAGTTTTTCTTTCCGCCACGACGACCCGACGGGGGTTTAATTCCCGACGTTGAACCGGTCGACCTCCGCGCGGATCGCGCGCGTGTGGTCCGGGGTGCTGCCGCAGCAGGAGCCGATAATGTTGGCGCCGGCGGCGAGCGCGGCGGGGACGCCCGCGGCCATGTCGACGGGGAGCTGTTTGTAAACGGCCTTCAGGTTTTCAAGGACGGGGAGGCCGGCGTTGGGCTGCACCATGATCGGGAGCGCGCTGTGGGCGCGGTAGATGGCGGCGACCTTGGCGGCGCCGATCATGTCCATGCCGGTGCCGCAGTTCAGGGCGACGATGTGCGCGCCGCGCTCGGCGACAAACTCGGCGGCCTGCTCGGGATGCACGCCCATCATCGTCACGTAAAACGTCTGGTCCATCGAGAGGTCGTAGGCGAGCGAGGCGATGATGCTCGGCGCGCCGGCGGCCTTCGCGGCGTCGATGGCGAGGCCGAGTTCCTCGAGGCCGGTCTGCGTCTCGATGATGATCGCGTCGACGCCGCCGGCGACGAGCGCGGCGCATTGTTCCTCGAGCGCGGCACGGGCGTCGGTTTCAGAGAGTTCGCCGTAGGGTTCGAGGAGTGCGCCGAGCGGGCCGACGTCGCCGAGGACGAAGCCCGCGCGTCCGCCGAAGGCCTCGCGCGTGAGGCGCGCGCCGGTGCGGTTGATCTCGGCGAGGTCGGCCTCGTGCCCGTGGCGGCGGAGCATGATGCGGCTGGCGCCAAAGGTGTTGGTGATGATGCAGTCGGCGCCGGCGTCGGCGTAGCGGCGCTGGATTGCGAGGATGCGATCGGGGTGCGCGAGGTTCCACGCCTCGCCGCAGTTGCCGGACTCGAGGCCGGCGAGGACGAGCTGCGTTCCCATCGCGCCGTCGCCGACGAGACGGCGGGCGCGGGCGGCTTCGTGGAGGAGGGGCTGGGGCGCGTTCATGGAAATTGATTTTCGAGTTCGGCTTTCACGGCGGCGCCGACGTCGGCGGGCGCGCCGGGGCGCTCGAGTTCGTCGCCCCAGCGGAGTTGCGCCACGTAGTCGTCGCTCTTGGTGAGACGGAGCGTCATGGCTTCCTTGTCGATGCGCTCGATGAAACGGAGCGGGAGTTCGACCTTCAGTTTTTCAAAGTCGTCCCACACCTTGATTTCCGAGGGCAGCTCGCGCCAGTAGAGGATTTGGTAACGCGAGACGGGATGGGTGCCGCGTTGCGCGACGAGCTGGCTCGGTGTGGGGGCGACGCCCTTCTTGAGGACGGCGACGGGCGCGTCGCCCTTGCCCATAAGGTAGAGAAAAAGATCGACGGCGCTCGATGCGTCGGCGCCGTAGCCGTCGGCGTGAATCTCGTCCGCAAACGCCTGCGAAATCGGGGCGCCGCCGATGGCCATCTTGATGTGGTCGTAGCCGGGTTTGTCGCAGCCATCGATGACGGTCTTCATGTAGGTCATCGTCGTGGTGAGCAGCGCGCTCATGCCGATGATGTCGGGCTTGAACTCGTCCGCCGCCGCCTGAAATTTTTCCACGCTCTGATCGACGCCGATGTCCTTCACGACGAAACCCGCGCCCTCGGCCATCATGCAGACGAGGTTTTTTCCGATGTCGTGGAGATCGCCGCGCACGGTGCCCATGAGCAGGCGGCCGGTCTGCGAGGAGGAGCCGCCGGCAATGAGCAGGGGTTTGAGCACGGCCATGCCGGCCTTCATCGCGCGGGCCGCGATGAGCACCTCGGGGACGTAGAGGATGTTGTGCTTAAAATCCTCGCCGACGACGGCCATGCCGGCGATGAGGCCCTCCTCGAGCACTTCCTTCACGGGGCGGCCGGCGGCGAGGGCGTCCTTGGTCATCTGTTCGACGTCCTTGGCTTTGCCTTCGTAGAGGCACTGGTTCATGTGGGCGTAGTCGATCATGGCGGATGGGAGAGAGGGCAAACGCGGCGGCGAACGGGGAGCGCGCCGCCAGGGTGCGTCAGGGCGTGATTAGAATTTCCGTGTCGGTGATCCGAAGCTGCACGCCGGCGGCGGTCGCGGCCTCCTGCAACGCGGCGTCGAGCATCGCCACCGGGTCGCGGCTCACGGCGAGGCGGCGCAACAACCCGCCGCCGGTTTTCGGGCCGACACGCAACGTGACGCGCAGACCCTTGCGCTTGCACGCAACGCGCGTCGCCGCCGCATCCGGTAGCGCGGCGTTCATCGGCGCGAGAAACGCATCGACGTAGTGCACACCGACGCCGGATTTGTCCGGCGTCTTCGGCGGGAGTTTTTCGACGGCGGCGAGGTTGCGGTTGCAGAGTTTGATCATGGCGGTGAGGCGGGAATTTCCGCCGCGGCGGCCTCAACCGCGTGCCGGTAGGGCGCGCGGCGATAGCCACAGGGCGTGAAGGAACAGCTACGACAAGGCGTCGCTCGCGCCGCCGCAAGCCCGCGCGCCGTGCGCGGCGCGAGCCCGACCACGGCGAGCTGCGATTTTTTCGGCCGCAGCATCCCGCTCGACAGCACCTCGAGTTTCTCGGGAAACGCCACCCGCCCGCCGCGCGCGATCATCTCGAAGAGTGCGACCTGGTCCGCGATGTCCCAGCCCGTGTAGCCCGGGCTGTAGTGCGGCACGGCGATCAGGCCGTCGCGCTCGGCAAGTTCGCAGAGGCGGCCGCTCGCGGTCGCGACGATGCGCTCGACGACGGCTGACGCGAAAACCTCGAGGAAAAAATACTCGTCGGGCTTGCCGCCTTCCCAGAGTTCGCGCGCGTGCTCTTCGGCGGCGCGGCCCGCGCTCACGGCGACGAGCATCGCCCGCACGGCGCCGGCGCGCGCGAGGTGTTCGCGGAGTTGCGGCGACTCGAACTCGATTCCGTCGAGGAGGAGCAAGTTTTTTCCGGGGAGCGCACGCGTCCCGCGTGCTGTCCTCGGCGTCTCGCCGAGGCCGTCCGAAGGTGCCGGCGGGACGCCGCCACCAGCACGCGGGACGCGTGCGCGCCCCGGGAATAGATCCGCGGCACTGTCGAGTTGAGGGGCGAGCCCCGACAGCACGACCTCGCGCATGTAGATCCACGGCCGGCCGTGCTCGGCGAACCACGCCCGCGCCCACGCGGCCAGCTCCAGCGCGCGC
>JBEANZ010000287.1:0-5790 GCA_041165185.1 Verrucomicrobiota bacterium
ATGCCGCCGCGCCCCGTTACATCGAGGCCCGCCTGACCAATTTCGCCAAGGACGTCCTCTTCAACCCGAAGACCACCACCTGGCAGCTCAGCTACGACGGCCGCAACAAGGAGCCCATCACGCTGCCGGCGAAGTTTCCCATCACGCTCCTCGAGGGCGCCGAGGGCATCGCGGTCGGCCTCGCGACCAAAATCCTCCCGCACAATTTCAACGACCTCTGCCGCGCCGCGATCAACCACCTCCAGGGAAAATCCTTCCGCATCCTCCCCGATTTCGCGACCGGCGGCACCGCCGACTTCTCGGAATACAACGACGGCGAACGCGGCGGCAAAGTAAAAGTCCGCGCCACGATCGAGGTGCGCTCCAAGTATCTCCTCGCAATCACCGAGCTGCCGTTCGCCACCACCACGGAGTCGATCATCGAGTCGATCCTCGCCGCCAACGCGAAGGGCAAAATCAAGATCAAGCACGTCGACGACAACACCGCCGACAAGGTGGAAATCCTCGTCCACCTCCCGCAGGGCAGCGACCCGGATCAAGTCGTGCAGCAGCTCTTCGTGTTCACGAATTGCCAGACGAACCTCTCGCCCGCCGCCTGCGTGATCGTGCGCGACGAGAAAACCGGCGACGACAAGCCGCAGTTCCTCGGCGTGCGTGAAATCCTGAAGCGCAGCGTCGACGCGACGAAGGAGCTCCTGCGCCGTGAGCTCGAAATCAAGCTCGGCGAACTCGAGCAGCAGTGGCACTGGGATTCGCTCGAGCGCATTTTCATCGAGGAGCGCATCTACCGGAACATCGAGAAATCCAAGACGTGGGAGAGCGTGCTCGCGGAAATCCGCGGCGGGTTGAAGCCGTTTCTCAAGCAGCTCCGCCGCGACGTCACCGATGAGGACATCACGCGCCTCACCGAAATCCGCATCAAGCGCATCTCCGCCTACAACCGTTTCCAGGCCGACGAGGCCATGCGGAAAATCGAGGAGGGCATCAAGGAGACGAAGGCGAATCTCAAGCGCCTCAACGACTACGCCATCGCGTGGTTCGAGATGCTCGCGGAAAAATACGGCAAGGGCCACAAGCGCCGCACCAGCTACGACGAGATCGCGCAGATCGACGCGTCGGCGGTCGTCTCGGCGAACCAGCGGCTCTACGTGAACCGCGAGGACGGGTTCATCGGGCTCAACTGGCGGCAGCACGATTTCGTCACCGAATGCACGATCCTCGACAGCGTGCTCTGCATCATGCGCGACGGTTCGCTGAAGGTGGCGAAGGTGGCCGACAAGGTTTTCATGGGCCGCGACATCATCCACGTCGCGGTGTGGCCGAAGGACGGCGACACGAATTTCTACACGATGATCTATCAGGACAAGGAGTCCGGGAAGGCCTTCGCGAAAAAATTCCAGATCGGCGGCCTCTCGCGCGACAAACTCTACCCGCTCGCGAAGTCCGAAGGATCTCGCGTGGTCTGGCTCGAGGTGAGCGCGAAGGAGCGGGAAATGCCGCGCCTGATCCACGTCGCGATCGACGGCCGCAGCGGCGCACGCGTGCGCGAACTCGACTTCGATCTCACGAGCGTCCCCGTGAGCGCGCGCGGCGCGAAGGGCGTCACGGTCACGAAGTGGCCGGTGAAGGACGTGAAGCGCGCGGACTTGGCGCTGGGGTAGGAGGGCGGGCGTCGCGAGCGGAGCCGCACCTACCGCCGCGAGGAGTTCGGCGTGTCCTGCTCCCTCGGCGGGATCGGGACCATCCGACGGTGCGCGTCCCGACCACGATGACCCAAGGCGGACTCCTTCGGCGGCGTCAACGTGCGGCTGTCGTGCGCGAGTCGTGGACGAGGCGTCCCACCTCGTGTGGAGCCGAAAACCGCCCTGAGATTTGCGACTCGAAAAACTGAAACTCGGGAGCAACTTCAGCCCACCTCCATTCCATCCGCTTTCTCCTCCGGACCATGAACCCTCCCGCCCCACGCCCGACCCGTGCTCTCGCCGAACCTGCGCTCGCGCCATCGCTCACCCGTCGCAGTTTCGTCGCGCTGTCGCTGCTGCTCGCCGCGCAGCGCGCCCTTGCGGCAGCGTCGTCGAACTGGCCGTCGTTTCGCGGGCCGTTGGCGAGCGGTGTCGGCGATGCGTCGCCGCTGCCCACCGAGTGGAAGGTCAAATGGAAGACTCCGGTCGATGGCCTCGGCCACTCGAGCCCGGTCGTCTGGGGCGATCGGATTTTTGTCGCGACGGCGGTGAACTCCGCCGGAAAGTCGCCGATCAAGCTCGGCCTCTACGGCGACCGCACCGCCGCGGAGGAAACCGCCGAGCAGGCGTGGAAGATTTTCTGTTTCGACAAGCGCACGGGCAAAATGCTCTGGGAGCAAACCGCCCATCAGGCTGTCCCGCGCACGCAGCGCCACCTGAAGGCCACACAGGCCAACACCACGATCTCGACGGACGGCAAGGTGCTCGTCGCGTGCTTCGGTTCCGAGGGGTTGCACTGCTTCAGCCTCGACGGGGAGCGCCGCTGGAAGAAGGACCTCGGCGTGATCAACGTGAGCAAATACGACGTGGGCTGGGGCTACGCGAGTTCGCCGACGCTGCACGGTGATCGGATCGTCCTCCAGTGCGACGCGCCCGCCAATCCCTACCTCGCGGCGTTCCGCCTCTCCGATGGCGCAGAGCTCTGGCGCACGCCGCGCAAGGACGTGTGCGAGCGCTGCTGGGCCACGCCCTACGTGCACGCCGAGGGCGGGCGCACACAGGTCGTCGCCAACGGCTGGCCCTGGGTGGCGGGCTACGATTTCCAGACGGGCGCGGAACTCTGGCGCCTGAAAACCGGCGGCGACAACCCGATCCCCACGCCCTTTTCGGCGCACGGTTTGATCTATGTGTCCAACGGCCACGGCGGCTCCGCACCCGTGTGGGCGATCCGCCCCGGCGCGACGGGCGACATCACGCCGGCCGCCGGCGAAAGCGCGAACAAGTTCATCGCATGGTCCGATCAGAAGAGTGGCATCTACATCCAGACGCCGCTCGTTTACCGCGATCTACTCTACTGCGGATCGAACAACGGCATCCTGAAATGCTACGATGCGAAGAACGGCACGGCGCACTATCAAGAACGTCTCGTGCCCGCGGCCGCTGGCTTCTCCGCCTCGCCCGTGGCGGGCGACGGCAAGATTTACTGCGCCAGCGAAGAAGGAGACGTCCACGTGATCGCCGCCGGCCCGGAGTATCGGAAGCTCGCCGTCAACCGCCTCGAGGAACCGGTGATGGCCACGCCTGCCATCTCGGAGGGGCAGCTTTATTTCCGCACGCTCCATTCGTTGGTCGCGGTCGGATAGCCGCCTCCATTGCCTTTTCAAAATAAGGTTTCACAGCGCGCGCGAAATTTCAGCGGTTAACGGTCAACGCTGAGGTTCAGCGCAGTTTCGTGACCCGTGAAGGCCGGGAGCCGCCACCGCGAGGAGGCGCGGGCGCGGCTGGCGGAGTGGACGCGGACCGGGGGCTAGCGCGGGAACGGCAACGCGAAGGCGACGTAAGCGTCGCCGGGGCCGCTCGCGCCGCCGACGCGGCCGCCGCCGGTCGCGGTGATGATCACGAATTGGCGACCGTTGACCTCGTAGATCGCGGGGGCGGCGGTGCCGGCGAAGGGGAGCTTCGCGAACCACAATTCGGCGCCGGTGTCGGCGTCGAAGGCGCGGAGTTTTTCGTCGGCGGTGCCGGCGACAAAGACGAGGCCGCCGGCCGTCACGCTCGCGCCGCCGAGGTTGTGCGCACCGGTCGTGGGCACGCCGGCTTTGGCGAGTTCGGGGTGTTCGCCGAGCGGGGAGCGCCAGAGGATTTTTCCGGTGTTGAGATCGTAGCAGTTGAGCAGGCCCCAGGGCGGTTTGATGCCGGGGTAGCCTTCGTGGTCGTTGAGAAAACCGAAGCCTTCAAAGGTGTAGCGCGGGCCGCCGTCGGCCGCGGGACTCGCGCCGCGACGGGAGGGCGGCTGCTGGCGGCGGAAAAGATAATCGAGGAGGTGGGCGCGTTCGGCGGCGTCGGGCACGAGGTTGGGCGGCATCGCGCCGCGCCCGCTGGCGAGGAGCGCGGTGACGGCCGCGTCGTCGCTGCGGGACTTGAGGCCGAGGAGCGGCGGCACCATGCCGAGGCCCTGGCGCCCGGGGCCGTGGCAGGCGGCGCAGCGCGCGGAGTAGATTTTTTCCCCGGCGGAAGGAGGCGATTTCGGATCACGCTCGAGCTCGTCGTTGGCGACGACGGTGATTTTGGAAACGACGCGGTTGGAGGTGACGTAGAGGCGGCCGGTGGGCACATCGACGGCGGCGCCGGACCACTCGGCGCCGCCGCGCGAGCCGGTGTAGAGGTTGGGTTTGCCCTCGGCGAAGGGTTGGAAAAAACCATAGCTCGCGTGCGCGACCTGCGCCTGCACGAAGGCCCGGGCCTCGGGGCTGCGGTCGGTGATGATCGCGGGATCGAAGCGCATCCGGGAAACGGGCTCGGGGATTTCCGGATCGGGCTGGTAGGGCGCGGTGCGTTCGCCGGGGAGCGTGGAGACAGGCGCGCGGCGGAGGCGCACGGGGAAAACGGGCTCGCCGGTGAGGCGGTCGAGGACGAAGAGGTGGCCGGCCTTGGAGAGGCTGGTGACGACGTCGACGCGGCGGCCGTCGCGCGTGATGGTGAGGAGATTGGGCGGGGCGCAGACGTCGAGGTCCCAGATGTCGTGGCGCACGTCTTGAAAATGCCAGCGGCGCGCGCCGGTGAGCACGTCGAGGGCGACGACGCAGTTGCCGAAGAGATTGTCGCCGTGGCGGTCGACGCCGACCATGTCGGGGCGCGGCGCGCCGAAGGCGACGAAGGCGAGGCCGCGGGTGTCGTCGAGCGAGAGGCCGCTCCAGCCGTTGGCGCCGGCGAGCGGGCCGGTCCAGGTGTCGGCGCCGAATTCGGCGCCTCGCGGGGCGGAGCGGAAGCGCCAGAGTTCGCGGCCGGTGCGGACATCGAAACCGTAGGCGTCACCAAAAAGTCCGCACGTGACGAAGACGTGGCGGAAGACGACGCCGGAGGCGGTCGCACCGGTGGGGAGGGGCGTGCGGCCGGCGGTGCCGAACGACGCAAGGGGCGCGCCGGTTTTCGGATCGAGCGCGTAGATGAAATCGCCGGCGCCGACCAGGAGGCGCGCGGGATTTTCGGCGTCGCCGGGCCAGTAAACGAGGCCGCGGCGGGCGGGGGCGTCTTGGAGGCGATTGGCTTTCGGGTTGTCGGCGAGGGAGCGGCGCCAGAGTTCGCGGCCGGTGGCGGCGTCGAGGGCGACGAGGGCGCGGCCGGGCGTGGGCGCGTAGATGACGCCGGCGACGACGATGGGCGTGCACTGGATATTGGCCGCGCCGTCGCCGGCGCGAAACGTCCACGCGATGGCGAGGTCCTTCACGTTGACGCGGGTGATTTGGGTGAGGGCGGAGTAGCGGCGGGAGGCGG
Organism: Verrucomicrobiota bacterium; assembly: GCA_041165185.1. Classification (GTDB taxonomy): domain Bacteria; phylum Verrucomicrobiota; class Verrucomicrobiia; order Opitutales; family Opitutaceae; genus JBEANZ01. The sequence goes on from JBEANZ010000287.1 coordinate 5,457, forward strand.
CGTCGCCCTGGGAGCGCGGCCAAGTTCTGAGATCGGCGGAGTCGGGCGCGGCGGGCGTGAGGGCGCCGGGCGCGGCGGCGGGGATGAACTGAAACTCGGGGAGCGCGGCGCGGGCGGCGGGATCGTCGAGCGGCGCGGGCGCGGGCGCGCCGGCGTGGAGCGGTGAGAGAGACGTGAGGAGAAACGGGAGGAGAAACGGGAGCAGAAACTTGCGCGGGTGCATCGTGGGGAGTGGCGAAAGTCCTAGCGAATTGCCGGCGTGAAGCGAGCGAGGTCGGCGGGGAGATACTCGACCATGCGGGCGACGAAATCGGAGACGTCTTTGTGCGCGGGA
>JBEANZ010000288.1:0-4610 GCA_041165185.1 Verrucomicrobiota bacterium
CTCGGGCTCTCGTTCTATTTTATTCCGGGTTACTCCAACGTCGTCAGCGTTACGACCGCCGCCGTCACCACTGACTTTCACTTCGAGGAGCGTTCGAACGATTACCAAACCATCCACGTCCAGGGCGTCCTCACTTGGCGCATCACCGAGCCCGAGAAGGCCGCCAAGTTGCTCGACTTCACGGTCGACGCCCAAAACCGCCACCTCAGCGAAGACCCCAAAAAGCTGGAGGAGAAGCTCCAGTATCTTGCTGCGGTCCTCGGCCGCCGTTCGCTCCAAAATCTCAAGCTAGAGGCGGCCTTAAAGGCGGCCGACACCCTCGGTGAATCGATCCGCGCCAACCTGGCGACGGAAGGATACCTGGCGAGCGTCGGCATTTCGGTGCTCACCGTCGAAGTGCTTTCGCTGAAGCCGGAGCCGGAAGTCGGTCGCGCTCTTGAAGCCGCCACGCGCGAGGCGCTGCTGAAGCAGTCCGATGATGCGACCGCCCAACGCCGCCTCGCCGCTCTCGAAAACGAATGCGTCATCAACGAACGCGAAGCCGGCAACCAGCTCGCCAAGGAACGCGCCGCCCGCTCCGTCACCGAGACGCGCGAAGCTCACGCCCGCCTCGAACAGCAGCACCAGATTCAGATGGCAGGTGAAAAACAGGGCGCCGAACTCTCCCGCCGCCGCCGCGAAGCCGAGAGCTCGCAGCAGGAAAACTTGGAGGCCGCCCGCAATGTCGTCGCCCGCGATGAGATTCGGATGCAGGGCTCCATCGACCTCACGGGCAAGGAGAAGCTCCTCGCCGAGTCGCGGCTGGAAGTCGCGCGCCGCGATGCGGAGGCTGAAAAAGCTCGCACCGCCGTGCTTTTCGATTGTTTGCGCAGCCTCTCCGCCGACCAGCTTCAATCGCTCGCGCTCATGGGCGCGAAGCCGGGGCTGACCATCGCGAACGCCTTCCAGCGCATCGCCGAGCGCGCCGGCACCATCGGCCAGCTCAACATCACTCCCGACCTGCTCCAGTCGCTCCTGCAGGCTTCCGCCTCCGGAGGCGAAACCGTCGAGCCGCCGGCGACCAAGCCCGGCGCGGGCCGTTGATGCAACGGCTCGAGCGCAAGTTTGTCATCGTCACCCGGCGCACGCGGCTCGCCGATGTCATCGCCCGCAACTCCACCCGCTCGCTCGCCAAATTCCGGGTCGCGCAGGCCGGCGGCGACTGGTCCGACCTCGAACAGGAGAGCGGCAGTTACGAAAATTCGCTGGAGCTGCTTCGCGCGAAGCTCGCCCCACTTGCCCGCGTCGTGACGCTTGAGCGCAGTTACCTGCCCACGCATGTCTTCGGCCCGGACGATGTCCTCGTGTGCGTTGGTCAGGACGGCTTGGTAGCCAACACCCTCAAATACACCACCGGCCAATACGTGCTCGGCGTGAACCCGGACCCCGCCCGCTTCGATGGCGTGCTGCTCGGGTGGGCTGGGAGCCAATTGGAGAAGATCGCCGCCGCCGCCGAGGCAGCGCTCGACAACCGGTTGCCCGCCCGCCGGGTCGCGATGGCCGAGGCCCGCCTCGCCGACCACCAGACCCTGCGCGGCGTCAACGATCTGTTCATCGGTGTGCGCGACCACAGCTCCGCCCGCTATCGCATCGCGGCGGGCAGCACGCGCGAACGCCACAGTTCCAGCGGCGTGATCGTCACGACCGGCCTTGGCAGCACCGGTTGGCTCAAGTCGGTGCTCACGACCTCGTGCTCGGTCAGCGCTCGGCTCGCGGGCCAGGACGCACCGGCCGGACGCACCGTGAAACTCGGCTGGGACAGCCGCGAACTCGTCTTCTCGGTGCGCGAGGCGTTTCCATCGAAGTGGACGCAGACCGGCCTCGTCTTCGGCCGGATTCGCGCCGAGGAGACTCTCACCATTGAGTCCGAGAATCCCGAGAACGGCGTGATTTTTTCCGACGGAATGCAGCGCGACGCGATCGAGTTTAACGCCCCGATGCGCGTCGAAATCGGCCTCGCCTCCACTACCGGCCGCATCGGTTGGCCGACAGAGACATCAACGCCTCCGCCGCTCCCATGAATTCAACGGCAGCGGCTACACCGTCCCCGCGAACCTCGCCGTCACCTTCTACGGCCAGCCGCGCGTGTATGTCTGGACAAACAGTGTGAGCTTCTGAGGCACGCGCAGCCGCCGATTGACGCGATTCGGCGCCCCAGCATCGTCGGGTCGCGTTCGCGCCATGAAGAAATCCCCCGCTGCGCCCAAGCCCGCCGCCGTCCGCTATCCGTCGCTGCTCACTGGCATCGGTTCGCTGGTGGAGCAGTCGCGCCACGCCGTCGCGCGCGCCGCGAACTGTTTCATGACGGCCACGTATTGGGAGATCGGCCGCCGCATCGTGGAGTTCGAACAGGGCGGAAAAAAGCGCGCCGGCTACGGCGAGGAATTGTTGGATCGCCTCTCGCGCGATCTCACGCGGCGGCACGGGAGGGGATTCGGCGTGGATAATCTCCAGCGTTTCCGGCAATTCTATGCGCAGCACTCCGCGATCGAGATTTCCGCGACAGTGTCGCGGAAATCTGTCGCGGCCGATGGGAATTACGCGACACCGTCGCGTAATTCGACGCGCGCGATTGAAGCGGCGATTCTTCCGGCGCTGTCGGAGGAATCCTTCGCCGCCAATCCGCCCGCCATTCGCTCGGCCGTGTCGGGCAAATCAGCGTCCTCGCCAATTTACGCGACACTGTCGCGTAAATCCCAACCCGGCGACTGGATCGCGCTGCTCCGCTCGATCTCGGCGCGTTTCCCGCTCCCGTGGTCGCATTACGTGAAGCTCCTCACCGTAAAGGACGCCGCCGCGCGGCGCTTTTACGAAGAGGAAGCCCTGCGCGGTGGCTGGAGCGTGCGCCAGCTCGACCGTCAGGTCGGCTCGCTCTTCTACGAGCGCACGGCGCTCTCGCGCGACAAGGCAGTCATGCTCCGCAAGGGCGCAAAGGCGCGGCCCGGCGATGCGCTCACCGCCGACGAAGCCGTGCGCAGTCCCGTCCTGCTCGAGTTCCTCAACCTCAAGGACGAATACTCCGAGACCGATCTCGAGGACGCGCTCGTGCGCCATCTCGAATCATTCCTCCTCGAACTCGGCGGCGACTTCGCCTTCGTCGGCCGCCAGCGCAGGCTCCGCATCGGCCGCACTTGGTATCGCATCGACCTCATCTTTTTCCACCGCCGCCTGCGCTGCCTCGTCGTCCTCGATCTCAAGCTCGGCGAATTCACGCACGCCGACGCCGGCCAGATGCACCTCTACCTGAACTACGCGACCGCGCACTGGACGCGCCCCGGCGAAAACCCTCCCGTTGGCATCATCCTCTGCTCCTCCGCCGACGCCGCGCTCGCCCGCTACGCGCTCGACTCGCTGCCCAACAAAATCACCGCGCGCGAATATCAGCTCGCCCTCCCCGCCATCGAACGCCTCGAAACCGAGCTCACCGCCCAACGCCGCCGCCTCGAGAAGGAAAAGACGCGCCGATAACTCTAGCCATGTCCGATCTGCCTTCCCTCCCCGCCTCGCACACCGCCCTCGTGTTAGTTGCGCTCCTTTCACTCGGCACGCCGTTCAACGCCGCCCCCGCCGCGACGTCCCCGCGTCCGCCCAACATCGTCTTCTTCCTCGCCGACGATCTCGGGCAGCGCGATCTCGGGAGCTACGGCAGCACGTTCTACGAGACGCCCAACCTTGACCGGCTCGCGCGCGAGGGCGCGCGGTTTACCGACGCCTACGCGGCGTGCCCCGTGTGCTCGCCGACGCGCGCGAGCATCATCACCGGCCAGTGGCCGCAGCGCACCGGCATCACCGATTACATCGGCGCGCCCCTGCGCCCCGAGCTGTGGACGCGCAACACCCCGTCGCGCCCCGCGCCGTATGCCGACCGGCTCGCGCTCGATGCGCCCACGCTCGCCAAGGCGATGAAGTCCGCCGGCTACGCGACCTTCTTCGCGGGCAAGTGGCACCTCGGCCCCGAGGGTTACTGGCCCGAAAACCAGGGCTTCGATCACAACCTCGGCGGCACGAATCAGGGCGGGCCCTACGGCGGCCGGCGCTATTTCTCGCCCTACGCCAACCCGCGTCTCCCTGACGGCCCCGACGGCGAGCACCTCCCCGACCGGCTCGCCACCGAGACGGCCAACTTCATCGCCGCCAACAAGGACCGCCCCTTCTTCGCCTACTACGCCTTCTACGACGTGCACACCCCGCACATGGCCCGCGAAGATCTCCTCAAAAAATACGAGGCCAAGCGCGCCCGCCTCGGCCTCGCCGAGAAGTGGGGCCGCGAAGGCCCGCGCGACGTGCGCCTCGTGCAGGAGCACGCCGTCTATGCCGCGATGGTCGAGGCCATGGACCTCGCCGTCGGCAAGGTGCTCGCGAAGCTCGACGAGCTCGGCCTCCGCGAAAACACCATCGTGATTTTCACCAGCGACAACGGCGGCCTCTCCACCAGCGAAGGCTGGCCCACCTCAAACCTCCCGCTCCGCGGCGGCAAGGGCTGGATCTATGAGGGGGGCATTCGCGAGCCGCTCCTCGTGCGCTGGCCCACCGTCGTGTCTGCGGGCCGCACCGTCGCGACGCCGGTGAGC
>JBEANZ010000289.1:0-2767 GCA_041165185.1 Verrucomicrobiota bacterium
TGGTGGGTCTTGAACATGTGCCCCGTTCGGGCGGATTTCTCGTGGCGGCCAATCACGCCAGCCACCTCGATCCTTTTATCGTGGCTTCGCAGTTGCCGCAGCAGGTGACTTTTTTTGCGCGCAAGACGCTCTGGACCCCCGGCCTGCCCTCGTGGTGGCTCACCGCGGTCGGCGTCATCCCCGTGGACCGCGACGGCGGTTCGGATGTGGGGGCGTTAAAGCGCGTGCTCGCCGCGCTTCGGAAGGAAAAAATCATCATCATGTTCCCCGAGGGCACGCGCTCGCCCGACGGGTTGATGCAAGCTCCAAAGCCGGGGGTCGGCCTCTTCGCGTGCAAGACGCAAGTGCCCGTGGTGCCCGCGCGGATTTTCGGATCGTTCGCGGCGTTTGGCAAAGGCGCGAAAATTCCGCGCGTCGGCACGCCGGTGTCGGTGGTCTTCGGCGCGCCGCTCGCGCCCGCCGTCTACGATGCGCCCGACGCCGGCAAGGAGCGCTACCAAATCGCGAGCGAGCGCATCATGGCGCGGATCGCCGCGCTGCGTTTGCCGGCGCCGGCGGCCGTCGTGTAGGCGAGCGCCGCTCGGTGGCCGCGACCGTTTTTCAACCTCGTTCCCCAACCCATGAAACCCCGCCGCCTCTTCCCGCTCGTCGCCGGCTTCGCGCTGGTCGCCGCCGCCGCCGTCTCGCTCCGCGCCGCCGACACCCTCGCCGGCGCGCGCCCCAACATCGTTTTCATCCTCACCGACGATCAGGGCTACGGCGACATCTCCGCCCACGGCAACCCGATCCTCAAGACACCCCACCTCGACCGCCTCCACCGCGAAGGCGTGCGCTTCACGGATTTCCACGTGAGCCCCACGTGCTCGCCCACGCGCAGCGCGCTGCACACCGGCCGCCACGAATTCAAGAACGGCATCACGCACACCATCCTCGAGCGCGAGCGTCTCACTCTCGACGCCACCACGCTCCCGCAAGTCCTGAAAACCGCCGGCTACACCACCGGCATTTTCGGCAAGTGGCACCTCGGCGACGAAGCCGCCTACCAACCCGGCCGCCGCGGCTACGACGAGGTGTTCATCCACGGAGGTGGAGGCATCGGGCAGGTTTACCCCGGCTCGTGCGGCGACGCCCCGGGCAACAAATACTTCGATCCCGCGATCCTGCACAACGGCGTGTTTGAAAAAACCAAGGGCTACTGCACCGACGTATTTTTCGCGCAGGCGCTGAAGTGGATCGAGGGTGCGAAGGACAAGGGCGCGCCCTTCTACGCCTACATTTCCACCAACGCCCCGCACGCCCCGCTCCAGGTCCGCCCTGAGGACGAGGCGCGCTACGCCGCCACGGCGCCCACCGAGATGGCGCGGAAATTTTTTGGCATGGTCGCCAACATCGACGACAACGTCGGCACGCTCCTCGCCAAGCTCGACGCCTGGGGCCTGACGAAAAACACACTCGTCGTCTTCATGAACGACAACGGCGGCACGGGCGGCACCGCCGTCTTCAATGCCGGCATGCGCGCGCAGAAAGGCACGCCGTGGCTCGGCGGCACGCGCGCCTCCTCGTTCTGGCGCTGGCCCGGCAAACTCACGCCCGCCGACTCGCACGCGCTCACGGCGCACATCGATTTTTTCCCGACCCTCGCCGAGATTGCCGGCGCGAAACTCGACGGGAAAACGCGCGCGCAAATCGAGGGCCGCAGCCTGTTGCCGCTGCTCGCGCAGCCGACCGCGCCGTGGGCCGAGCGCACGCTCTTCACGCACGTCGGCCGCTGGCCGCGTTTCTCCGATCCTGACGCGGCCAAGTTTTCCAACTGCTCCGTGCGCACGAAGCGTTGGCACCTCGTCTCGGTGAAAGGCGACGCGAAGCCCGCGTGGGAACTCTACGACATCGCCGCCGACCTCGGCGAAAAGACCAACGTCGCGGCCGACCACCCGCAGGTCGTCGCCCAACTCTCCGCCGACTACGACACCTGGTGGGTCGCGGCGCGCGCCGGCATGGTGAACGAGAAGGCCGTCGGCCCGCAGTTCAACCCGTTCGCGGAAATCTATTGGAAGCAATTCGGCCTCGCGCCCACCGACGAAGATCGCCGCGTGATGGACCCCACGCGCACCACGCCTGCCGGGGCGGGCGAGGGTGGGAAAGCCAGCAAGAAGAAGGCGAAGAACTGAGGCGCCCTCCTTCTCGGGCGGTGCCTATGCGCTGGTTGCCCCCTCGCGAGTCTCGATGCTTTCGATCTGACCGATCCGGACAATTTCCACACGGTCACCTTCGCCCGACAGCAGGAGCGAAGTGCCGGAGCGGCTAAGGGCGACAAAGTCCGGATGCGGCACCTCGATCGTCCGGCCGCTTCCCATTCGAATGACGAACGGCTGCGTCCCATGAATCAGCTCCTTGATGTTTTCAATGGTCATGGCCGGAGGTAAGGAGGCGACTCGACGACTGGAAAGGCGTCACTCCAGCCCGCTCGCCTTGCGGGCGCGGCTGATGACAACGCTCGCGACCGCGCGCGCGCGCGTCGCGCCGTCGCGGAGCACCGCCTCGACGTGATCGAGGTTGGCGGCGAGCTCGGCGCGGCGGGTGCGGGCGGTGGCGAAATAATTCCAGTAATGCTCGAACAGCGCCTTCTTGAGGTCTCCGTAGCCGAGGCCGCCGGCGCGGAGCCGCGCCTCGAAATCCGCCGCGATCTCCGCCGGCGCGACGAGTTTCAGGAGCTGGATCACGAGATTTTTTTCCGCGTCGGGCTTCGGCTCGGTGGGCGTGCGCGAGT
>JBEANZ010000290.1:0-11138 GCA_041165185.1 Verrucomicrobiota bacterium
ACTTGGTGGAACTCGAGATGCCGGAGGACATCGACAAGAAGAAATACGGCTTCTGGCGGCTGGAGACGCTCCCCATCATCCCCGAAAAATTCGGCCTCAAGCCCATCGAGGATTCCAAGGAACGCTTCAACGCGCTGAAAAAACTCCTCGCCCGCAAGGATGTCGATCAGGTCATCAACGCCTGCGACGCCGGGCGTGAGGGCGAGCTGATTTTCGCTTATCTCTACCAGCTCTCGAAATCGAAGCTCCCCGTGAAGCGCGCGTGGATGCAGACGATGACCACCGGCGGCATCCAGGACGCGTTCAAGAATCTCCGCGACGGCGCGCAACTCGCCGGCCTCGCCGACGCCGCGCGCTGCCGCAGCGAGAGCGACTGGCTCATCGGCATCAACGGCACGCGCGCGCTGACGAAGCGGATGTTCGGCTCGCGCGCGGGCAACGTCGCCTCCGTCGGCCGCGTGCAGACGCCCACGCTCGCGATCATTTACGGCCGCGAGCTGGAAATCCGGAATTTCAAGCCGCGCGATTTCTGGCGCGTGACGGCGACCTTCGAGGTCGCGAAGGGCCGCTACGAGGGCGTTTACCAGCGCCCGAATTTCAAGAAGGCCGACAACGACGATCACGATCGCATTGACCGGCTCTGGGACAAAGCGATGGCCGAGGCCGTCCATGCCGCGTGTGTAGGCAGCCAGCTTGCTGGCGCTCCCCTCGCGTCCGTCACCGAGGAGAAAAAGGCCAGCACGCAGGCCGCGCCGCGCCTCTACGATCTCACGACGCTCCAGCGCGAGGCCAACAACCGCTACGGCCTCCCGGCGCGTCGCACGCTCCAGATCGCGCAGGCGCTCTACGAGCGCCACAAGATGATCACCTACCCCCGCACCGACTCGCGCGCGCTGCCGGAGGACTACGTGCCCACCGTCCACGAGACGATGCGCAACCTCGGCGGCGATCTCGGCGCGCATGCGGCCAAGGCCCTCGCCTCCGGCTGGGTGAAGCCGAACAAGCGCATCTTCAACAACGCCCAAATCTCCGATCACTTCGCGATCATCCCCACCGCCTCCGAGGCCAAGAATCTCGATGAGATGGAGGCGAAACTCTACGACATGATCGCGCGGCGGTTCGTCGCGGCGTTTTATCCTGCGGCGGAATTCGATGTCACCACGCGCACGAGCACCGTGGCGCCCGGGCACGAGTTCAAGACCGAGGGCAAGGTGCTCACGTTTCCCGGCTGGCTGGCCGTTTACGGCAAGGCCACCGTCGACGACGATTCGCCCGACTCGAAGGCGCTACCCGCGTTGTCCGCCGAAGACGGCTCGCCCGCGCGCGCGAAGACCGTCGAGCCCCTGCTCCACGCCGAGACCACCAAGCCGCCGCCCCGCTACACGGAAGCCACGCTCCTCTCCGCCATGGAAGGCGCCGGCAAACTCGTCGATGACGACGAACTCGCCGAGGCCATGAAGGAGCGCGGTCTCGGCACCCCCGCCACGCGCGCCGACACCATCGACGGCCTCATCAACCAGAAATACGTCGACCGCCCGCTCCGCGAACTCATCCCCACCGCGAAGGCCGAGCAGGTGATCCAGTTTCTCGCAGCCGTGAAGGCCGACGCCCTCACCCAGCCGGCGATGACCGGCGAGTGGGAATTCAAGCTCCGCCAGATGGAGCACAACAAGTTCTCCCGTGAAAAATTCATGGACGAGATCATCGAGCAGACGAAGGGCATCGTCGAACGCGTGAAGGGCTACGAGGAGGACGACTCCGTCGCGCGCGTGACCGACATCCCCTCCCCCACCGATGGCAAACCGCTGCGCGAAACCCTCCGCGGCTACAAGTCGCAGGACGGCGAGTTCATGATCTACAAGGTCATCGGCGGGCGCAAAATGGAGGAGACCGAGGTGCGCGAGCTCGTGACAGCCGGCAAGGTCGGGCCGCTCGACGGCTTCATCTCCGCGAAGACGCGCGCGCGTTTCTCCGCGTTGCTCAAGCTCGTCAAGGACGAGGAAAAGGGGAAGTGGGTCGCGCAGTATGATTTCGGCGACAAGGTCGACCTCGGCACCGTCGAGCCCTACTGGACCGACGAGAAAACCGGCGCGGGCCTCTGCGAAGTCGGCTCGAGCCACGTCCTGCGCGAGCGCGACGGCGAGGGCTGGAAGCAGGGGTTTCGCATCGGCCGCCTGATGTGCCAGAAACCGATCACGCGCGAGATGGCCATCGCGCTCGTGGCCGAGGGCAAGACCGGCGTCATCGAGGGCTTCATCTCGAAAAAGGGCCGGCCGTTCAACGCGATCCTCAAGCGCAGCGGCGCGAAGTTCGAGTGGGAGTTCCCCCCGCGCGCGCCGAAGCTCGACAAGGACGGCAAACCGATCGCGCGCAAGGCCAAGGCGCCGCCCGATCTCTCGAAGGCCGTCGTGCTCGGCGTGAGCAAATCCCACAAGGGCGGCGAGGTGTTGCAGGCGGGCGACTCGTATTTCGTGCGCCGCCCCGATCAGGACAACCGCATCGTGTTCACGCTGAAGCGGCACCTCTGCCAGAAGGAAATCCCGCCGGAGGAGCTGCTGCGCATGCTCGAGACCGGCCGCACCGAGCTGATTCAGGGCTTCATTTCGAAGCGGATGCTGCCGTTCTCCGCCTATCTGGTGCTCGCGAAAACGGGCACGAAGGCGGAATTCGAGTTTCCGCCGCGCTGAGTCGGCGTCTGCGCGTAGCGGCGGGCGTCCCTGCCCGCCAGGTCGGTCCGTTTCGCCACGGGCCGGCGGGCAGGGACGCCCACCGCTACACGCGTGCGCGGGGAAACATTGCCGCGCCCCGCGCGTCTTGCCGAGCACCGTGAAGTCCCCGAAAAATTTCCTCCTAACGTTGCTCGCCCTCGCGACGGCCGGAGTCGCGGTCCTCGCTTGGCGGCAGCAGCGGGAACTCGCCGCGTTGCGCACCGCCGCGCTCCAATCCTCCGAACGCGCCGACCTCCAGCGCCGCATCTGGGACCTCGAACGCCGCAACCGCGATCTCGCGGATCGTGCCGGCGCGCCGCGCGGCGAGACCGAAAGCCCCGCCGCCACCGCCGGCGCCGCCACGCCAGCTTCGCGCCCCGACGGCCCGCCGCGCGGCGGTCGCGGCAATCCGTTGCAGCAGGTCGCCGCCCTCCGCGCCGCCCTCGCGAAGCCCGACGTGCAGGCGATGATCGCCGTGCAGCAGAAGGCGCTGGTCGATGCGCGCTACGCCGCGCTATTTCGCCAACTCGGCCTGCCCGCCGCGCAACGCGCAAAGGTCGAGGCGCTCATGACCGAGTTTCAAAACACCGGCCTCGACGTGCTCACCGTCGCCACCGAGCAGGGCGTGCGCGATCCGCAGGGCATCCGCCAACTCATGGAGGCCGTGCGCGCCGACTACCTCAACGGCGTGAAGGCCGCGCTCGGCGACGCCGCGTTTCAGCAGTTCCAAAACTACGAGCAGACCCTCCCGCAACGCGCCCTCGTCAACCAGCTCCAACAGCGCCTCAGCTCCACCGACACTCCGCTCTCGCCCGCCCAAGCCGACCAACTCGTGACCATCCTTGCGACCAACGCGCCCGCCACGACGACCGCCGCCCCGGCGAGCGGCGGCCTCTCGCAAAACGCCCCGCCGCCCGGCGGCCCGCGCGGCCCGGCCGGCCCCGGCGGCGATGCGGGCGCCGTCGTTGGCGCGCTGCTCGGCGGCGATTTCGGCGGCGCCTTCGCGGGCTTCGCCGGCGGCCCCGGCACGACAGGGGCCACCGCCGTCATCACGCCCGCCGCCGTGAACCAATCGCAAGCCGTCCTCTCCGCGCCGCAGGTTTCGGCGCTCCAGCAATTGCAGCAGCAACAGCAAACCGCGCAGCAACTCCAGCAGATCATCCGCGAGGTGCGCGGTGCGCCGCCGGCGCCGCCCCCGGGCGCGGTGCCCTCCGGCCCGCGCGGCGGCGGCTGAGTTTTCCGTTGCGCCCGGCCGCCCGCGATCCGCGCGCGTAGCACAGAGAAAACCCTTGCTCCCGCCGTTTCGCGGCCCGTTCACTGCGCGCTCCTTTTCCCACCATGATCGTCACCACCGCGCAGTTGTTCAAACACGCCTACGGCAAATACGCCGTCGGCGCCTACAACATCAACAACGCCGAGCAGGCGATGGGCCTCTTCAAGGGCTGCATCGATTCTCAGGCGCCGTTCATCATCCAGATTTCCAAGGGCGCGCGGAAATACACCGACAAGCGCATGCTCGAGGCGATCATCCGCTCGGCCGGCGAGATTTTCCCCGACGCGATCTTCGCGGTGCATCTCGACCACGGCGACGAGCAGACCTGCTACGAGTGCATCGACTCCGGCTTCTTCAGCTCCGTCATGATCGACGCCTCGCACGATCCGTTCGATGAGAACGTCGCCATCACCAAGCGCGTCGTTGACCGCGCGCACGCCAAGGGCATCTCCGTCGAGGCCGAACTCGGCATGCTCGGCGGCGTCGAGGAGGACATCAAAGTCGAGGAAGGCAACGCGTGCCTCACCGATCCCGACGAGGCGAAAGATTTCGTCGCCAAGACCGGCTGCGACTCTCTCGCCTGCGCCATCGGCACCAGCCACGGTGCCTTCAAGTTCAAGGGCCGCCAGTCGCTCCATTTCGACGTGCTCGAGAAGATCAAGGCCCTCATGCCCGGCTTCCCGCTGGTGATGCACGGCTCCTCGTCGGTCCCGCAGGACGAGGTCGCGCGCATCAACGCCGCCGGCGGCAAGATCGCCGGCTCGATGGGCGTCGATGTGAACGAGTATCTCCCCGCCGCGAAGCGCGGCGTGACCAAGGTCAACATCGACACCGATGGCCGCCTCGTCTGGACGCGCGTCCACCGCGAGTATTTCCGCGACAAGCCGGGCGATTTCGATTTCCGCCCGCCGGGCAAAATCTTCATCGAGGAATACGCGAAGTTCATCGCGAGCCGCAACGTCCTCCTGGGCAGTTCCGGCCAACTCGCGGAGTTGCGCGCCAGCCTCGGAAAGTAACGCGCCACGTCACTCGCGTTTCCGGCCCGCCTTCCGTGAGGAGGCGGGCCTTTTTTTCGCGCGTCAGCGGGTGGCAGGCGGTGTGGCGGCCGCGGGCTGGCCGAGGAGTTTCCGCGCGCCACCGATCACGCCGTCCCAGTCAAACGCGGGGCCGGGATCGGTTTTGTTGGTCTGCACGTGGTAGTGGCCGAGCACGCCGTGGTAGGCGGCGAGTTCCGCGTCGGGCAGCTTTTGGCGCACGAGCTGGCCGGCGGAGTCGCGCGGGTAGTCGCAGGTGATTTTCGGAAACACCGCGCACAGCGCCGCCGTGAGTTTGATCAGCGCGGCGTATTGTTGCGGGGTGAAATCATATTGCGCGAGTTCCCGGCCCTGGATTTTTCCGCGCACGAGGTCGGGCCACGCCGGCCGCCCCACGAAATCCTTCGTGAAAATCATCGGATCGCCGAAGCGCGCCGGGACCTGCAGGAACGGCCGGCCCGTCGCGTCGCGGGGATACCACTCGTCGAGGATGCGCGACGGCCCCGGCGGATAGGCGCCGACGTTGGCGACCTCGATCCCGACCGAGCGCGAGTTGGCGATGGTGGCGTGGGACGCCCGCTCCTTCACGTCGAGCGTCTGGTAAATCGTGCCGTCCACATCGAGCATGAAGTGGACGCTCAGGCCGCGCGCATCCTGCAACGTCCGAAAGCAGTTCTTGCTGATGCCCGACGCGTCGTAGTGAACCACGAACTGGTCGATGATTTTTTGCAGGTCCGGTAGCGGCCAGCCGCCGCCGCGCACGCGCTCGATTTCCTCCGGCGTCAGGTTGTCCTTGCGCAGCCCGTAGCGGTTGGGCGCGATCAGATCCTTGGCGGCGAGCTTGGATTTTTCCCAACCGCTCTCCTCCCACGGACTGAACCGCCGCTCGACGCGATACGCATCGTAGCCGCCCGGATCCATCCAGGTGATCACGCGCGTCCCCGTGTGGAAAAACCGGCCCGCGACCACGATCTCATCCCCGGTGCGCGGCGCAAACGTGCGCGGCGCCGCCGTGCGACACCCTGCCGCGAACAACAGCCCGACGGCGAGAACGAGAAACGGGAGCGGTGGAAAGCGCGGCGGGGTTTTCATCGGCGGGTGGCGGCCACGCCACACGACGCGCCCGCGCGGCTCAATCGCGAAAACCGCGCCGTCCTCGCGCGCCCGGTGCCGCCGACCTGCGCGCCCCCGACTTGGGGCGTGACACCGCGCGGGGTTTTCCAAGCATCCCGCCCCATGCCCCACTACACCCGTCGCGATTTCACCAAGCTCGCCCTCGCCGCCGTCCCGGCCGCGGGCCTCCTCTCGCTCCCCGGCGCCTTCGCCGCCGATTCGGCTGCCAAACCCGCCAAGAAACCAAACTCCAAGGTCAACGGCGTCCAAATCGGACTCAACGTCCCCTACAGCTTCGGCGCCGCCGTCGCGCAGCCCACCGGCGACCAGATTTTGGAAAACTGTCTCGCGCTCGGCGTGAGCGGCGTCGAGCTGCGCACGCAGTCGGTCGAGGTGTTCCTCGGCGCGCCGGCGGATCTCGTTTACACGAAACGGGCCGTCGCCACGGGTGACACCGCCGCGCTGCGCGAGTGGCGCACGGGCGCAAAAGTCGCGGGGGCCGCCGCCTACCGGAAGAAGTTCGAGGACGCTGGCGTGCTCATCGAGGTCGTAAAGGTGGACGGCATTTTCAAGATGAACGAGGCCGAGCTCGATTACGTTTTCTCCCTCGGCAAGACGCTCGGCGCGCGCGCGCTGTCCACGGAAATTTCCACGGGCGCCACCAAGGACGCCGACCACAAGCGCGTCGGGGCCTTCGCCGACAAGCACGGCCTCCGCATCGGCTATCACGGCCACACGCACACCGGCCCGAAGGAGTGGGAGGAGACCTTCGCGCTCGCCAAGCACAACGGCGCCAACGTCGACATCGGCCACTTCGTCGCGGGCCTCAACATGTCGCCGGTCGAATTCATCAAGCAGCGCCACGACCGCATCACGCACATCCACGTGAAAGACAAAAAAATGAACGGCGGCGCCGCGTGCCCCTTCGGCGAAGGCGACACCCCGATCGTCGAAATCCTCCGGCTCATCCGCGACAACAAGTGGCCGATCCAGGCCACCATCGAATTCGAATACAAGGTCCCCGCCGGCTCCGATCGCATGACCGAAATTGCGAAGACGATTAAGTTCTGCCGCGACGCGCTCGCCTAAACGGCCGCGTTTCGCACAGCCCGGCGCGACCCGTTCGGATCGCGCCGGCCCCTCGTTCGCATGGACAAACGCGCGCTCCTCGCCGCCATCGTCGCCCATCTCGAGGGGCAACTCGCCGCGCTCCACCGCTCCGCGCTCGCGACCTTCGCCGACGCCACCGACGAGCAGAACAAGGCCGAGAACAAATACGACACCCGCGGCCTAGAGGCCTCCTATCTCGCGCGCGGCCAGTCGAAGGCCGTCGAAACCGCCGCCGCGACCCTCGCGCAGTTCCGCGCCCTCGCGGCCGAACCGTTCGCGCCCGACGCGCCGATCGCGGTCGGCGCGCTCGTCACGCTGTCGGAGTCGGCGCGCCTCACCTCGCACTATTTCATCGGACCCGGCGCCGGCGGCACCGAGGTCCAACACGCCGGCGCCTCCGTGCTCGTCGTGACCCCGCACTCGCCCCTCGGCCGGCAACTCCTCGCCCGTCGAAGCGGCGACACCGTGCGCCTCGAACAACGCGGCCGCGCCCGCGAACTCCGCATCACGACCGTCGAGTGAGCGCCACCATTCGATGGTGTTCGTTATCGTCGGCCGCCGCCTTGGCGACCGCCTTCGTCGTTGTTTCACTTGGGTGAGCTCGATCACTTCCGCCAGCGAGTCCCCGGAAAGATCGACGGTCGTTGTTTCCTTTCGAAAGTTCTCTCCGCGGACTCTGAACCACGGGGAGTTTCCTTTCGTCGAATCACCACGCACATCGCGGACACGCCGACAACCGCGCGAAACTCCCCGCCTTCCCCGTATTCCCGCTTGCCCCGCCTCGCGCACTTTGCGGCCATGGCGCGATGCGTTTCCTTGTCACCAACGACGACGGTCTTGACTGCGTGTTCCTCCACGAGCTCGTCCATGCGCTTCGCGCCGCAGGGCATGAGCTCGCGGTCGTCGCCCCGAAGAAGGAGCAGAGCTGGACCGGTGCCTCAAAATCGCGCAACCGCCCCGTCCACGCCGCCGTCGCCGAACGCGGTCTCGGCTGTCCCACGTGGAGCGTCGACGGCACGCCGTGCGACTGCGTCAACATCGCCCTCGATCACCTGCTCCCGCCCGCGGGCTTCGCGCCCGACGCCGTGCTCAGCGGCATCAACATCGGCCTCAACGTCTCGCTCGGTTTCATCATCGCCAGCGGCACGCTCGGCGCCGCGTGGGAAGGCGCGCTCCATGGGCTGCCCGCCGTCGCGTTTTCGCAGGACCTCTCCTCGGAAATCTACGACCGCATCAAGGCCGCCGGCGACCGCCCCGACCCCGCGCTCCACGCCATCCTGAAAGTTTCCGCCGACCATGCCGCGCGCCTCGCGCCCGCGCTCGCCGCCGCCACGCCCTCGCACAGTTGGATCGTGCACAACGTCAATTTCCCCCACGCCTGCCGCCCCGACACCCCGGTGCGCCGCACCGTGCCTGCGCGCGTCGTCGTGCCGAAATTGTTCTCGTCCGCCGCCGACGATGGCACGCACCGCCTCGTCTGGAACGACGGAGCGGATCACTCGCCCCCCGAACTCGTCACCGATCGCGCGGCGCTCGCCGCCGGGCACATCAGCCACACCGTCCTCGACTACACGCGCCTCGGCGCGTGAACGCCGCTCACGGTTTCTCCGGCGGCGGATCGGCGCGGACGACCACGCCGTTCTTGAAAACGATTTCGCGTTCGTAGACCGGTTGCCGCGGCATCCCCATGCCGCCGCCTCCGCCGATCCCACCGCCTCCGCCGACGCTGATGCCGCCCCCGCCGCCGCCACCGATGGGAATGCCGATGCCGATGCTCGGCGGAATCACCGCCACGCCACCGCGCCCGATCACCACGCCGCCACCGCTCCCCGATCCGGGATAGCCGCCGCCGCCTGAATACGTGCCGGGAAACCCTGCGCCCGATCCGCCCATCCCACCCATGCCGCCCATCGTCGGGTCCATCGTCTCGCCGCCGGTCTTGTAAACCCACACCTCGTCCTCGCCGGATTTTTTTTCGCCCGTCCGCACCACGATCTCGGTCGGTTCCCCGATCGAAATCCAAACCATGTCGGGACTCATGCCTTCCTCGACCTTGCCCTCGAGCACGGCCTGACGCGTGTCGATGGACCATTTTTCATAGATGTCGCGATTGCGATCGATGCGGGACATTTGGGCGGACGACTGGCATCTGGCAAACGTCGCGGCGGCCAGCAGGAGCCCCAGGGGAAGCAAAGGGTAACGGCTCATGGTGCGCGGATGTTAGGACGAATGCCCGCCGCGTAAAGTTAACGATCGCTTTTTTCCCACGCCGCAAACCGCCCGTCCGCCCCGCCAATAACTGCGCGGACCGTCCGATAGGATTGCATTTCGCCGACCCTGCGGCGCAATCACTCGCCCGCCCGCGCCCCGTCGCTGCGCTGTCCACCCCCTCACGTTTTTGCCAATGAAGAAAACCCTGTTGTCCCTCGTCATCCTGTGTGCGCTCGCGCTGTCCGCCGCCGCCCAACCCCTCCGCGTGCTCTACGTCGGCACACCCGACCGCGGTCCGCGCATGACGGCCCACGCGCTCATGCGCGACCTCGGCCGCGACGCGATCTGGTTCGACTACGTTTCCGATCCGGCGGCGGCAACCGCGGCCTTCGTCGCCAAGTTCGACGTCGTGGTCATCGACGCGCCGACGGAAATATTTCCCGCGCTCGCCGCCGTCCCCGCCGCGAAGCGCCTCACCGCCGCCTCGCTCGGCGAGCGCGACGCCGCCGACCTCGCTACGTCCGCCAAACCCAAAATCCTCGCCGCCGCCGGCCTCGTGCGCGTAGGCGAGTGGGAAAAATTTCTCGCGCAGCGCGAGCCCGAGCAACGCGAGGCGCGCCCCACCATCGCCAACTACGAGAAGCGCGCGCAGGCGGTCACGTTTCAATTTCCGCTTTCGGTGAAGGGCAGCAAGGAGCGCACGCAGGTCGCGCCCGATCTGCGCATCGAGCTCTTCGCCGGTGAGCCCGACATCGCGAAGCCGATCTTCATGGCGTGGGACGAGCGCGGCCGCCTCTGGGTCGCCGAGACGCGCGACTACCCGCACAACGTCAAAGCCGACGACCTCGGCAACGACTCGATCAAAATTTGCGAGGACACCGATGGCGACGGGCGCGCGGACAAGTTCACGGTCTTCGCCGACAAGCTGAATATCCCGACCGGTTTCACGTTCGCCAACGGCGGCATCGTCGTCGCGCAGTCGCCGCGTTTTCTTTTTCTCAAGGACACCGACGGCGACGACAAGGCCGACGTCCGCACCGAGATCATGACCGGCTGGGGCATCAACGACACGCACGCGCAGGCCAACAATCTTCACTACGGTTTCGACAACTGGCTCTACGGCGCGGTCGGCTACTCCGGTTTCAACGGCACTGTCGGCGGCAAGGAAATGCGTTTCGCGCAGGGCAGCTACCGCTTCAAGTCCGACGGCTCCGCGCTGGAATTCCTCCACCAGTTCACCAACAACACCTGGGGCCAGAGCGTAAACGCGTTCGGCGATCAGTTTGGCGGCACCGCGAACAACGCGCCGATTTTCTTCGGCGGCATCCCCGCGACGATCGTGCCCCGCGGCACGCGCGCGATGACCGCGAAGCGCATCAACACCGAGGACAAGACCCACACCATCACGCCGAATTTCCGGCAGGTCGACGTCATGGGCGGCTACACCGCCGCGGCCGGCAGCGCGTTCATCAGCTCCGACAATCTCCCCGCGCGCTTGCAGGGCAAGGCGCTGGTCTGCGAACCCACGATGAAAAACATCGCGCTCATGGACGTGCAGCGCGACGGCGCCGGCTACGTGGCCAATGATAGTTTCAACCTCGTCGCGAGCAGCGACGAGTGGATGTCACCCGTCTTCGCCGAGGTCGGGCCCGACGGCGCAGTGTGGTTTTCCGACTGGCAGAACTACAT
>JBEANZ010000291.1:0-2577 GCA_041165185.1 Verrucomicrobiota bacterium
AGACGCCTCGTCCACGACTCAGACTCTGACTTCGCCGCCTGCTGCCACGTCAGCTCGGCGCTTCGTTTTGCGAACGCCCCGAGCCGGCGGGCAGGGACGCCCGCCGCTACACGTGACGCGCCTCACCGCGCTAGCCGTCCAGCGCCCGTTTCAGAAATTTCCCTTCACGCCCGCGAGCCAGCTCACGCCGTAGTTGCCGTAGCGGTAGAGATACGCCGGCAGCCCGCGCACCGGATCGCCTTCGTAGAGGAGGTTGGGATCGTTGAAGACGTTGCGACCGGAGAAGAAGAGGCTCGTGGACTTCCCGAGTTTCCAACTGCCGCTGAGGTCGACCTTGAGATTGTGGCGTTGGAAGCGGCCGAAGACGGTCGTGAACGGCGTGTTGTCCTGCCACACGCCGCCGGCGCGCAGGCTCACGCGCGCGTAGCTCCACGTGAGGCTGCCCGTGAATCGATGCGGCGTGACGCCCGGGAAATACTGGTTCGCGTAATTGCGCGTGTAGCTGAGGCCGACGCCCGTGCCGCGCAGCAACCGCGGGAGAAACGTGAGCTGCTGGTTGTAGCCCAGCTCAAGACTGCGGTAGCGGTAGACGCCGTCGCGATTCACCCACGACTGAAAATCGTAGCCCGCAAATTCCGGATCGTCGTTGCCGGGGAAATCGCCCGCCTTGATGCGCGTATTCAGGCGCTGGTTGGTGATTTCGGTTTGCTGGCCGAGGAGCGTGAAGCTGCCGGCGGGCTCGAAATACCAGGCGAGGCGCGCGACGTAGTTGTTGGACCGCTCCGGCAACAGGTCCGGGTTCGGTGCCGTGATGACGTTGGCAGGCTCGTTGATGCTCCACACGCCGGAGAGGGCGTCGACCGGCGGGCGCGAGATGGCGCGTGCGTAGCCGACCTGCGCCTGAAGGTTGGGGCGCAGTGAGTATTTCGCCGAGGCGCTGGGAAACCAGTCGGCGTAGTCGCCGCCGCGCGTGACGCGCCGCTGGGAGAAAAACTGCACGTTCATCCCGTCGATGGTGGTAGCGCGGCGCGTGGTCGCGGTGAAGGGGATGCCGCGCGCCGTGAGCTCCGCCGTCGTGAGCGGATCGAATTCGCGGGACTTGGTCTCGGTGCGTTCCCAGCGCACGCCACCCTGAAGCTGGAGGGCGCCGAGGCGGGTGTTGGCCATGCCGTAGGCGGCGGGCACGTCTTGCCGGAAATCGCGGTGGTTCGCGATGAACGCGGTGTAGTAGTTTTCGGCGGTGGCGGTGTTGACGAACCACTCCGGGTGCTCGCGAAACAGCGTCGAGATCGCGCTGCGGTTGGGGCGCGTGGGCAGGTTGGCCACGTGGAGCGTGGTGAGCAGGCCCATGTCGGGATTGAACGCGCGGGGCGAGGGATACGCGGCCCAACTGCCGGTCGCGCCGCCGCCCGGGCCGATGTAGCTCCAGAGCAGGTAGGGCACGGAATTGTCGGTCTTGCGGTTTTCCTCGGCGGCCTTGAAGCCGAACTTGAAAAACGTGGGCAACCGCCACGGCGTGACGTAGCGGGCGTTGACCTCGCCGGTGTAGATTTCGGTGACGGCGAAGCGGCCCTCCTCAGTCATGCGCGGGTTGGTGTAGTTGGCGAGGTTCGACCAGTCGGCGCCGCCGAGCTGCGTGATCGTCCATTCGGGCGAGAGGGGATCGGGGCGCGTGGCGCGAAAATCGGCGGTGACGGCGTTGACGGTCTCGACGCGAATCGTGCCGCGGCTGCTGGTCTCGTAGTCGTTTTTCGAGCGCGAGTAGTTGAAGGTGCCGTCGACCGTGAGGCGGCCGAGCTTGAACTCGAATTTCGGCGTGAGCGTGATCGTGTTGGTGAGCTTGATGGCGCTGCCGCCGCCGATGCCGACGGAGCGCGAGGTGTTGGTCGCGAGGCCGTTGGTGCGGATGTCGGTGACGCCGTCGCCGATGATCGTTTGCCGGCCCGTGGCGGCGGCGGTGCCGTTGGCGGCGGCGGTCCAAGTGAGGTTCGTCGTGTGGCCCGAGTTTTCGAACGCGTTGAACATGCCCGTGAACGACAGCACGAGGCGCGGCGTGGCCTTCCAATCGGCGGTGAGCGTGGCGTTGGCGCGGTCGGTGAGCTTCGGGCCGTCGGCAAACACGAGGCCGGTGAGCACGGTCGGGCGCGTGTCGGCGACCGTGGTCGCAGTGGCGGCGACCGGCGTGCGGTTGTAGGTGTGCGTGACGTATTGCTGCTGGAGCAGCACGCTGGATTTGCTGGTGCTGAACCGGATCCCGAGCCGCTGGCCGAGAAACACGTCCGAGTAGTCGAGCTGGTAGTTCGGGCGGATGAGGTGGCGCTGGTTGTCGTCGGGGCCGTAGGCCTTGCCGAGATGGAGCGCGCCCGAGTTCGCGCTGAGACTGAACATCCAGTCGATCCGCCGGCCGCGGCGGTCGAATGCGCGGCGCGTCTTCAGGTTGATCGAGCCGGCGGGCGAGTTCGCGTCCATGTCCGCGCTCGACGTGCGGCTGATCTCCACGGACTCGATCGCGGTGATCGACATTTGTTCGAAGCCGACGGAGCGCGACTGCGCGCCGGCGGAGGCGTTGAGGGTGTT
>JBEANZ010000292.1:0-4368 GCA_041165185.1 Verrucomicrobiota bacterium
CCGCCGGTGCGCACCGGCGCGGCGCGGAAGTGAAGTAGGGCAGGGTCTTTGACCCGCCCGCGAAAGTGGCGAGGGCTTCGAAAGGCGGGTCGGAGACCCTGCCCTACTTTTTCAGCGCCGCCGCGATTTCCCCGCCGAGCGCCGCGACGGCTTGGCTCAATGCGGCCACGAGCGACGCCTCGTTCTTGGCGTCCCAGCTCAGGTTGGTTGCATGAAAATTTCCGCGCGCCGTCACGGCCGCGCCGGCGTTGGTAGACGCCACTTCCCAGTTTGCTTGAAACACCACCGTGCCGTCCGCGCGGCCTTCGCAGGCGAGCACGCGCACGGTCAGCACCGCGTCGTAGTCGCCCTCGCCGCCGCGCAACGCCGACACCCGCACAGCGCGCGCCGCGCCGCTCGCCAGCAGTTCCTCCCGCACCACGCGCGCCACGCCCACTTCCAGCGGCTCGGACCACCGCGCGAAGTCGCGAAACTCGAGCTCGTGGTCGCCGCGTCGCACGAGGACTGGTTTGGCGCGCAGATAGTTCGCCAGCTCGACGGGACGCAGCCGCAACGACGGCGCGGCGTTGTTCACCGTAGCCGCACTGGTGGCGGCCGCGCGCGTGAGCACGAAGAACCGCGTGGGGTCCGGTTGGGGCGTCGGCCAGAGGGAACAGCCGGTGAAGAAAAAGCTGAAGGCTGAAAGCTGAAGGCTGAAGGCCGTCCGCCGGAGCCATTCGTGTTTATCCGCGTTCATCCGTGGTGAAAAAATCCGGCCGGGTTACTGCGGCGGTTTCTTGCCCGTGAGCAGCGCGCGTGGGTTGCGCTCAAGGAAATCAGCGAGGCGCTTAACGGCGTCGGCGGCCTCGCTGAGTTGGGCGAGCGTGCCGACGACTTCCTCGCCGAGGCCGCCGTTGGCGGAGATGAATTTCTTCGCGGCGGTCGCGGCGTCGCCGAGCGCGCCCACGGCGACCTTCGCCTGCGCGAGGGTCTCCGTCAGCTCCTTGCCGGCGGGGCCAACCTGGCCGTCGATCTTGGCGAGCAGGCCGCGCAGCTCGATGGTGGCGGCGTTGACGTTGACAAGGGTCTGCTTGATTTCGGGCGTCGCGGCGAGCGCCTCCACCTGCGCGCCGGTGCGTCGCCACTGCTCGACGGCGGCGCGGAGATCGACGCCGTCGAGGCGGCGGCGGGCGTCGCCCATCAGCAGGCCGAACTCCTTCGAGAGTCCGGCGAAATCGATTTTCTTCACGCTCGCGAGGATCTCGCTGGCGCTCGCCTGAAACTGCGAAATCGCCGACTTCACGGCGGGCACGGACACGTAGCGCGCGTCGGCCAGCGCGGGGCCGGCGGGAAATTCCTTGGGGTCAAAGAAATCGAGCTCCACGAAGAGCAGGCCGGTCGCCAGGCCGAGCACGCCGAGCTGCGCGCGCAGGCCGTGGTTCACGAGTGTTTGGAGTTCCTCGCGATCGGCGACGTTAATGACGACACCGCGGCCGTCGGTCATCATGTCGCGGCTGAACTCGCACACGACGGCGATGACCGAGTGGTTGCTCTTCTCGTCGTAGCGGATGTTGAGATCGACGACGCGGCCGACGCGCACGCCGCGCAGCTTGACCGGCGAACCGAGGTCGAGGCCGTGGATCGACTCGTCGAAGTAGACGACGAAACGCTGCGGCTTGGAAAACAGGTTTACGCCGCCAAAGGAGAGCAGCGCGATGATGCCGAGCGCCATCGCGCCGATGACGAACGCGCCGATGACTGCGGGGCTGACCTTGGTTTTCACGTGGCGGTGGTTTTGACAGGTTTACTTTTCCCCCCGCGAGAGAAATTCCGTGACGCGCGGATCGCGGCTGCGGTCGGCGAGGTCGCGCGGCCGGCCCTCGGCGATCACGCCTTTCTCCTGGCGGTCGAGCATGATGACGCGGTCCGCGATGCCGAAGATCGACGCGAGCTCGTGCGAGACCACGACGATGGTCGTGCCGAAGGTCTCGCGGATTTGGAGGATGAGTTCGTCGAGCTTGCGCGACGTGACGGGATCGAGTCCGGCGGAGGGCTCGTCGAAAAACACGATGGCCGGATCGAGGGCGAGGGCGCGGGCGAGGCCGGCGCGTTTTTTCATGCCGCCGCTGATCTCCGCGGGGTAGTAGTCCTCGAAGCCGCCGAGGCCGACCTGCGCGAGCTTGAGCGTGGAGAGTTCCTCGATTTCGCGGCGGGAGAGCGCGGTGTATTCCTCGAGCGGGAGGGAAACATTTTCGCGCAGCGTGAGCGAACTCCAGAGCGCGCCGCCCTGGAAAAGCATGCCGAAGGTTTTCAGCATCGCGCGGCGTTCGCCGGCGTGGGCCGCGGTGAACGAGCGGTCGAAAAATTTCACCGTGCCGCCCGTCGGCGCGTGCAGCCCGACCATGTGCCGCAGCAGCGTGCTCTTGCCGCAGCCGGAGCCGCCGATGATGAAAAACACCTCGCCGCGCGCGACGGTGAACGAGACCCGGTCGAGCACGACCTTGCCCTCGTAGCCGCAGACGAGCTGCTCCACCGCGATGGCGGGCGACGGCGCGGCGGTGTTGGACGTGGCGGCAGTCATGGGGGCGGAGTCGGACATGGGGCGCGTCACCAGCCGAGGACGTTGAAGGCGACCGCGAAGAGGGCGTCGGCGACGACCAGCAACACCAGGGCGGTGACGACCGCCGACGTCGCGGCGCGACCGACGCCGGCGGCGCTGCGCTCGGCCTGCAGGCCGCGCATGCAGCCGGCCAGCCCGACGATGAGCCCGAACGCCGTCGCCTTGATCGCGCCGGTGGCGACGTCGGTGAGGTTCACGCTGGAGAGCAGCTCGATCCAGTAGGCGGAGGGCGGGATCGAGAGGAGGCCGTAGGCGACGACCATGCCGCCGAAGATGCCGAGGGCGTTGGCGTAGAGGGCAAGCAGCGGCATCATCACGCCGAGCGCGAGCAGGCGCGGGAGCACGAGGAACTGCACGGGCGGGATGCCGAGGACCTCGAGCGCGTCGATTTCCTCGTTGGCCTTCATGTTGCCGAGCGTCGCGGCAAACGCCGCGCCGGTGCGACCGGCGAGCACGACGGCGGTCATCACCGCGCCCATCTCGCGCACCATCGCGAGCCCGATCATGTCGGCCAGCCAGATGTCGCCGCCGTAGAGCCGCAGCACGATCGCGCCGATGTAGGCGAGCGTCACGCCGACGAGAAAACTCACAAGGCTGACGATGGGCGCGGCCATCGGGCCGCATTGCTGCATCTCGTCGAAACAGTCCGCCCAGCGGAACCGCCGCGGGCTGCGCGCGAGCCGCGCCGCGCCGAGCACGCACTCGCCGACGAAGTGCGCGATGAGGCGCACCTCGGCCAGCGCCTCCTGCGTGGCGAGCCCCACGCGCGTGAGAAAATTCTCCGACCGGTCAAACGGCACGCTCGTCTCGTGCGAGGCCGCGAGCTGCGCGAGGAGCGTGCGGATTTTTTCGGGCAGCGCCTCGGCGTCGAAATACGCCCCGCTCGCGCGGCACCACTGCTGCACCTCGAAGAGAAACAGCAGCAGCGACGAATCCCATTTCGCGACGTCGTCGGTCCGCAGCCGCACGCGCGCGGGATTGGTCGCGCCGCGCAACGCCTCCCACGCCGGTCGCCGCGCCGTGATCTGCCAGGTGCCGCCGAGCGCAATCTCACAGGCGTCGCCGTCGGTGGTGACGGCGGCGCGGGCGTCGAGAGGCGCATCGCGGACGGACATGCGCGCCACAACACCCGCGCGTGCGCGCGCCGCCAAACCTATTCTCCGCCGCGCGCGCGGTGTTGGGTCGCGGTAGCGGCGGGCGTCCCGGCCCGCTGGTTCGCGGCGCGGACGCAATACGTCGGCGGGCAGGGACGCCCGCCGCTACACGATAGCCGGCGCGCTACGGCACAGCCCGCCTAGGCGAGCTTCGGCACTTCGAAACCCTTGCGATACTCGCGCGTGAGGTGGCGGTTTAGCGCGGCCTCCTTGAACTGCTCCGTCTTCGGATCGAATTCGAGGGAGCGGCCTTCGCGGAACGCGGCGTTCGCGATGTGGATGTGCGCAGACGACTGGTGCGCCTCGAGCGGCTGCATCGGGAGGTCGGACGGTTTGCGCGAGCGGATCGCGGTGAACCAGCGCGCCCACTTGTCGGCCTTGTTGGCCTTCGGCGCATCGACGGGGACCGGGATCGGTTCGCGGGCGCCGCCTTTGTTTTCCTTGTAGGAGAAAAAACCCTTGCTGCGGACGTAGTAGCCCTTCGTGCCGAAGAAACTGTTGCCGCAGTTGCCGCCCTCGGCCTCCTCGAACGAGCCGAGGTTGCGCACCTGAAACGTGAGGATCGAGCCGTCGGCGTAGGAGAAGGTCGTGGCCTGCGAGTTGGGCGTAACGCCG
>JBEANZ010000293.1:0-10008 GCA_041165185.1 Verrucomicrobiota bacterium
GGCGGGTGAGTTCGAGGAGGCTGAGCTTGAAGTCGCCGTTGGTGTCGGCGGAGTGCGAGACGATGGCGGGAGGCACGACCAGCGGATCGGGTTTGGCGAGGAGGGTGCCGGCGAGGCCGGCTTGGGTGACGACGAACTGGGCGGTGAGCGACTGCGCGGTCGTGGCGGAGGGGGGGACGTTGAGCGTGTAGGAAAACGTGATCGGGTTCGGGGGCACGGTGGTCCAACTCCACTCGGCGAGGTGGGTGGCGCCGAGGGCAGGCTTGGTCTGGGGGGCGGCGGCACCGCCGTCGGCGGCGTAGCTCCAACCGTCAGGGAGCAGGACTTGCCAGCCGAGGTTCGTGAGCGAGCCGGCGTAGGAGATCGTGTTGGTAATGGTGACGGGAGAGCCGGGCGTGAAACCGGAGGCGTTCGCGGCGGCGAGGGCGTGCGTGGGCTGCGCGTCGACGACGACGAGTGTGGCGACGCGGCTGGGGGTGGTGCCGAGGTCGTTGGTGACGTCGACTTGATAGGTGTCGGCATCGGCGAGGGCGAGGTTGGCGAGATCGAGGGTGGCAGTGGTCGCGCCGGGGAGCGCGGTGCCGTGGCGTTTCCATTGGTAGCGGAGCGCGGGAGCGCCGGTGGCGGCGACGGTGAACGCGACGCCGGCGCCGACGCCAGCGAGCCGGTCGGCGGGCTGGGTGCTGATCGCAGGGGCGGTGAGGACGGAGGTGGTCGAGAGCGTGAGCTGATCGAGTGTGAGGCGGAACGCGACGTTGCCGACAGTGCCGCCGCCGAGGGTCCAGCCGGCGAGGTGCGCGCGGTCGAAGGCGGCGGGCCAGACGAGGGGGATTTGGACGGCGGTGATCGTGCCGACGGCGAAGAGCGATGTGCTGACGGAGACGGTGTAGGTGCGGAGATTCGGATCCTCGAACTGCACGACGAGGGAGGGGGCGAGGTTGCCGGCGTCGCGGCGCGCGAAAATCGTGAGGAAGTTTTGCGCGTTGGCGTTGAGGTTGAGGCCGGCGGCGCCCCAGCCGTTGTCGTCGCGGGCGTTGGCGCCAACCGTGATGGAGTCGGCGTTGCGCGTGACGGCGTTGGCCCAGGTGGAGCCGGCGAGCGCCGCGCCAGTGGCGCCGGGGTTATTGAAATTTTCGAGATCGAGGGTTTGCGCGCGCAGCACGGCGACGCAGCCGACGAGCGGAAAAAGGCGGCGCAGCAGCGGGCTCATGGGCGGAGGCGACGGCGGCGGAGCGTCGCCACGGCGACTGCCCCGAGCGCGGCGAGCAGCGCGGTGGCGGCGGGCTCCGGGACGGCCGCGGTGGTGGTGGTGAACGCGAGTTCATCAAGGGTGAGATGAAACGTGGTGCTGCCGACATTGCCGCCGCCGATGCTCCAACTGGAAATCTGCGTGGGGAGGAACTCGGAGTCCCACGTGCCGATCGGGACGTAGACGGTGGTGAAGGCGCTCGTGGAGAACAGCGAGGTGCTGACGGAGAAGACCTGGGTGTGGACGTTGGCGTCGACGAATTGGACGAAGAGCGAGGGCGCGAGATTGCCGGCGTCACGGCGCGCGGTGATCGCAACGTAGCCCATGGTGGCGGCGTTGAGGGTGAGGCCGGAGGCGCCCCAGCCGTTGTCGTTGCCGGCGGTGCCGCCGACGGTGAGGGAGCCGGCATTTTGGGTGAGGTTGCCGACCCAAGTCGTGCCGGACAACACGGCACCGTCAGCGCCGGAGCCGCCGAACGTGGAGAGCGAGAGCGTCAGTTGTGCGGGCGCGACCGCGGGCAGCAGCAAGGCGAGCGCGAGGGCAAAGAGGGCGAGGTGGCGGCGCACGGGGAAAGGGCGGTTAAGGCACCGCGTAAACTTCCACCAGGGCGACGCCGGTCGCGCCGCCGAGCCCGGCGACCTGCGCGGTGTAGGCGCCGGGCGCGAGACTGATCAGCAGCGCGGAATCCGCGGCGCCGCTCGCGAGCGGAAACGCGCCCGCCTGCGCGGCCGCCGCCGCGATGGCCGCGGCATCGGGCGAGGCCGACCAGCCGGCGTTGCGCGCGACTTCGGTCGCGCCGGCGAAGACGGCGAGTTGCGGCCGCGCGAGCGCGCCGGCGACGCCGAACGCCGTGAGCCCCGGGCCGACGGCGCGCAGGAGCAGGCGCTTCGGCACGGTGCCCGCAACGACGACGCCGACGATGAGCGTGTCGGCGTCCGCCCCGGCGAACGCGCGCACCGAGAGGTTGCCCAGCCGCTGGCCCGGCGCCGCACCCGACAAATCGTAAACCTCCACGAGCCCGACGCCCGCGCGCGCGTCGGCCGAGCTGATGACGGCGGAATAGGCGCCGGGAGCGAGGGTCGTGAGCAGCGCGGCGTCGGCCGTGCCGGGCGCGAGGGTGAACGCGCCCGCGCGGCCGGCGGCGGCGGCGACCGCCGGCGCGGCGCCGCCGAGCGACCAGCCGGCGTTGCGTGCGAGCGGGATGTTGGAGCCACCGCGAAACAGCTCGAGCGTGGGCGCGGCGAGCACACCCGTGACGCCGAAGCCCGCGAGCGTCGGGCCGACGGCGCGGATGAGCACGGTCTTGGATTCCTCGCCGGTGATGACAAAGCCCGCGATCGCGACCTGGTCGCCGGTGCCGGCGCGCGCGCGCGTGGAATTGTTGATCAACCGCTGCTCGGCCGTGGCGGGCGCGGAATCAGCGAGGCCGGCGAAGGCGAGCGGGTTCGCGGCAGCGGGGAGGTTAAGCGTGAGCGCGAGCGTGGCGGGCGCGACGGCGCCGATCGCGGCAACCTCGCCGACGGTCGTGACGCGCACCGCGCCGCTCGCGCCCACCGTGCCAAGGCCCGCGTCGAGCACGCCCGCGATTTGCGTGGCGAGGAGCAGCTGCCCGGTGGCGTCGGCGATGGCGAAGGCGCGCGCGCCGGAGTTGGCCACGGCGGCGTCGTAGAAGCCCGCGAACGCCTGCGTCGCGCCCGCGTCGGCGGAGCGCGTGCCGCGAAACGTGAGCGTCGCATCGGCCGCCGCCACGCCGGTGACCGCGCCCGTCGCGGCGATCGCGCCGGTGAAAACCTGATCGGTCGTCGTGCGGAGTTGGAAGCCGCCGTTGTTGTCCACCGTCAGCGCGGTCGCGACGAACACCGCGCGCGGCGCCGGCGTGAAGCCGAGCCACACGCCCGTGTGATCGTCGCGGATGTGGAGCGCGAAGGTGCCGGCCGCGCCGAGCGCACCGAAGTAGCGGCCCGCGTAGTTGCGCGGCGGCACGGCGAGATAGGCCTCGCGCGAGGTCACGGCTCCGGCCGAATTGCTCAGCGTGACGGTGTAGGTGCCGGCCTGCGCGGTCGTCAGCGCGGGGAACGCGAGCGTGTCGAACGTCGCGCCCGCGATCGGCGCGCCGTCCTTGCGCCACTGGAACGTCGGCAACGGCACGCCGCTGCCGGCCGCGGTGAAACTCACACCCCGGCCCGCCGCGGCCGTGATGCTCGCGGGTTGCCGTGTGACGACGGGTGTGACGGGCGCGGTCGCGAGGGCGAGCGGCGCGAGCGAACTCGTCGCACTGCCGGCGGAATTACTCACGACGACATCGTAGGCAGCGGCATCGGAGGCGAGCACGGGCAGCAGCAGGAGCGTCGCCTGCGTCGCGCCCGGGAGCGCGACGCCGTCGCGGCGCCACTGAAAGGTCGGGGTGGGCACGGCGCGCGCGACGACGTCAAACGTCGCCGCGCCGCCCACCAGCGCGAGCTGCGGACCGGGTTGGCGCGTGATGACCGGCGCCGACGGGAACTCGACCGCGAGGACCGCGATAGTGGCGACGGCGGAGCGCGCCGTGCCGCCGGCGTTGCTGACCTCGACGCGATACGCGCCGGCGTCGTCCAGCGTGGCGCGCACGACGACCAAGGTTTCGGCCGTCGCACCCGTGAGCGGGGCGCCGTCCTTGAACCACTGGTAAGTAAACGGCCCCGTGCCCGTGGCGACGACCGAGAGGCTCCACGGATCGCCGACGGTGATCGTGCGGCTCGCGGGAGATTGGGCGAGGACGGGCGCGGCGATCACGGCGGTGGCTGCGACCGTGAATGCGCGCGTGACGTCGGGCGCGGCGTTGAACGCGTCGTTGCCGCCCTGCGAGGCGCGCACCGTCACGAGCCCCGCGCCCGTGGGCGTGAGCGTCGCGCCGCTGAGCGTCGCGGGGCCCGAAACCAGGGCGAACGTCACCGGCAGGCCCGAGCTCGCGGTGGCCGCGAGCGTCAGCGTGGCGACGCCGGCCGGCTGGTTGGCGACCGCGGGGAAATCGATGCTCTGCGTCTGCTTCGCGGTGGAAAACGTGAGGTCGCTCGTCGCCGGCAAATAGTTCGCCGTGCCCGCCTGCGTGGCGCGCAGCGTGATCGTGGTGGCGGCGGTGGGGGTGAGAGTGGTGCCGTTGAGCGTGGCGCCGCCCGCGAGCACCGCGAACGCGACCGGCCCGCCCGAGGTCGCGGTGGCGCTGACGGCGAAAGGCGCGCCGACGGCCAGCGTCGCCGGCAGCGGCGCAAACGCGATCGACTGCGCGGCGCGCGCGATGACGAGCGTGCCGTTCGCCGCGCCCGCGTAGACGGAATCGACAACGGTCGCGGTCACCGCGTAGCTCCCGGCGTTGACGGGCGGCGTCGCGCTGCCCGCGTAGCCGAGCGCGACCGCGAGACCGGCGGGAGTGGTCGTGACGCTCACGGGTTTGGCCGTGCCGTCGTAGGTCGCGGCGAGGTTGCCCAGCGCGACGGTGGCCGGCAGCGCGTTGACGGTGAGGACAAACGCGCCGCTCACGGCGCTGCCGGCGGCGTTCGTGACGGTGCACGTGTAGCTGCCGGCGTCGGCGGGCGTGAGCGTGGCGAGCGTGAGCGCGGCGGTCGTGGCGGTGGCGTTGTTGGGCAGCGGGGTGGTCGCATTTTTGAACCACTGGTAGGTGAACGGCGCCGTGCCGGCGGCCGTGACGGCGAACGTCACGCTGGCGCCGGCGGTCTTGTTGGTCGTGCCGAAATCGGCGGCGACCGTGGGCGCGGTCGTGCCCGGGGTGGCGGTCGCGTTGAACGCGAGATTGTCGAACGTCATGCGGAACGCGGTCGTGCCCACGCCGCCGCCCCCGATGCTCCAGCCCGCGATCTGCGTCGCGGAAAATCCGCCGCTCCAGCCCGTGATCGGGATTTGCACGGTCGTGAGCGTGCCGACGGCGAAGGCGGCGGTGCTCACGGAAAACACCTGCGTGTTGAGATTCCGATCCTCGAACTGGATCGCGAGGGTGGCGGCGGCGTTGCCGGCGTCGCGCTGCGCGGTGACGGTGAGGAAGCCGAGGCCGGTGGCGTTGAGGGCGAGGCCGGTGGCGCCCCAGCCGTTGTCGTCGCGGGCGTTGCCGCCGACGGCGAGCGTGCCGGCGTTTTGCGTCGTGTTGCCGACCCAGCTCGTGCCCGCGCGCACCGCCCCGGCGGCGGGCGTGCCGTCGAACGCCGAGAGCAGGAGCGTCTGCGCGGCGCAGGCGCCGACCGAAGCCAGCGCGGCCAGAAGAAATTTTTGCGCGCGCCGCATGGAAATCAAGAACGCGCGACTCAGGTGCCGGGTGCGGGGAAGCTGATCGTCTTGTCGGCGGTAGAAGTGCCGGTGGTGCGGCGCTGGACGAAGACCGGCGTGCCCGCCGCGATCGTGAAGGCGTCGCGGTCGGGGGTGGCGTCGCCGACGCGCTGCCAGTGGCCGGCGGTGGTGTTGTAGAAAAAGCTGAACCAAGTCGCGCCGCTCCAGACGAGGAGGAGATCGGCGTCGGCCGGATCGGCGGCGCCGCGCCAGGCGGTCGCGCGGTCGGAGTTTTGCAGGGCGAGGGCGCCGAGCGTGGTGTCGCTCGCCTGCATGGTGGCGAGGAAGGTGAGCGCGTTTTCCGTGCGCGCGTGCACCGCGCGCTGCGGGGTGGCGAGCACGCGGCCGGTGACGGCGAGCGTGAGCGGCGTCGCGCCGCGGCGGGTGAACATCAGCCCGCGATCGGAGCGGAGGAGAAAGTTGTTGCGCGACGGATCCGCGATCGTGTCGGTGTCGCGCGCCCAGCGACCCCAGGTGGTGTTGTAATAAAAATTCAGCCAGGCCGCGCCGCCCCACACCTGCACGATGTCGGCGCTGAGGGCATCGGCCGCGCCTTGCACGACGAGCGTGTCGCCGGGCGCGGTCGTGCCGAAGAACGAGGCTAGCGTGTCGCCCGGCACAATCTCGTAGCCGGTGCCGGCCG
This sequence comes from Verrucomicrobiota bacterium, assembly GCA_041165185.1. Lineage (GTDB taxonomy): Bacteria > Verrucomicrobiota > Verrucomicrobiia > Opitutales > Opitutaceae > JBEANZ01. Next base: position 6,207 of record JBEANZ010000293.1, read on the forward strand.
CGCCGGTGTCGAGCGCGAGCGTCGTCAGGTCGAGGCTGTCGTTGACGACGAAGAGGCGCGTCGCGGTGTTGGCCGTGGTCGAGACCTGAAACGTGCGCCCGCTGTGCGCGCCCGTGGTGAAGCGGATGAAATACGGCGCCGCCGCCGCGGAGAAACCGCCCGGCGTCCAGCTCGCGGCGCTGTTCTCGACGTAGTTGGCGCCCACGGCCGAGAGACGGCCGACGGTGCTCGCTTGCGTCGACAAGTCCGCGTCGAACGGCACCGAGAACGACCGCGTCTGCCCAGCGGGGATCGTTTGCACGAGGTAGCCGACGGGGCGGGACGTCGCCTGCTGCGCGACGGCGGCGGACGCAGCGGCCAGAACGCAGACCGCGCGGAGAAGGGAGAAGGGGGAGGCGGGCATGGCGGGAAATTATTTTTGCGCGACGGTGAAACCGCCGCCGCTGTCGGTCGCGTAGAGCCGGTGCGTGCGCGGATCGAGGAACACGTGGAGCCGGCCCTCGCGGTTGCGGAAGTGGGTGAAGCTGGCGAGCGCAGGGGCGGAGGGAAACCAGTCGGGCGGCGCGTCGAGCGCGACCGGCGTGGTGCTCGCGCTGGTGCCAGCCGGGACGGCGACGAGCTCGAACGGGTTCGCCTTGAACAGCCAGTCGCGCATCGCCGCGCCCGGCTCGACCGCGATGAACCACTGCCAGCGGGCGATGCCGGCGCCGCCGGCCGCCGGCTCCTCGCGTCGCACCGCGTGCAGAATCCGATCCTCCGCGGCGGGGCGGCGCCAGAAGGCGCGCTCGAAGACGGCCGCGGGCGTGAAAACGGGCGCGGCGGATTTCGCCGCGTGGGCCGCCGCCGGGGCGGGGACCGCGGCACCGCGCGACGCCGCGCCCCGCCGCCACAGTAGCGCGGTGGCGGTGGCGAGGAGCCCGCAGGCGGCGGCGGCGAGAAGGAGGCGGCGGGGTTTCACGACTCAGTTGGTAGGGCTGCCGCTTGCCGGCACGCCGTCGCGATTGTCGCGTGAGGGTCGGGTCGGACGAGTGCCGCGCGACGGCACGGCGACAAGCGCCGGCCCTACAAAAATGGCAAGTGGCGTGCCGGCGAGCGGCAGCCCGACCAAAACCCGTAGGCGAATCATGGGTGGCTTCACGGCTCAGTTTCCGGCGTGCGAGTAGGTGCGCAGGAAGAGCTGGATGTCGCTGACGCTCGCGACGAGGCGGTTGAGGCCTTCCTGCTCGTTGGAATAAAGCATGTAGGCGGGGATGACGATTTTCCACCCGCCGTTCCACGCGCTGCGGCCGACGAGGCGGGAGCTGGTGAACTCGCTCGGCACCGAGCCGTAGAAGAAGGTCGGATCACTCACGGGGCGGAAGGCCTGGTGCTTGCGGAGGATCCACGGCTGTTCGCTGAGGGTGCCGTTGGCGTTGTAAAATTGCGTGGTCGAGAAGGCGGTCGCGCCGAGATTGAAGGGCAACGGCAACGCTTGGTCGGCGACGTTCCAGCCGCGCACGATGTCGAGGTCGCCGAGCGGCGGCGCGCGCATGTAGTCGGTGCCGGTCGGGATGAGGTAAACGTAGGGCGTGGCGCTGAGAGCGTTGGCCGTCGAACCGAAGACAACGGTCGGCGTGGTGTTGCCGGGCTGATAGGGATCCATGCCGACGTAGCCGCGGAGCACCATGCCGGCGGAGTAGATTTTCGTGGAGAAATTCGACGCGGTAAACGCGTGGTCGCCGTCGCTGATCGGGAGGCCGAAGAAATTCTGGCCGTGCTGAATCGCGGTGCGGAACGGAATGATGATGCCGGGCACGGCGCTGCCGTCGGGCTTCCGGAGGTTGCGGCACTGCGCGGCGACATCGGGATCGGAGAGGAGGTTGGAGACGACGTGCTGCTCGAGCGTCTGCTGCCATTGGGCGTCGTCGTCGGTGCGTGCGGGGTCGTCGAGGAGGCGGAAGAGTTCGCGGCGGAGGGAGAAGAGCGTGCCGTTTTGATCGGGGTTGTTGATGCCGAGGCGGCCCTTGGCGACGGACCAGTCGGCCTGGATGCGCGCCATCGTGCCGGCGAGGCCGGCGTCGCCGGTCGTGCTGACGGTGGCCTGCGGCACGCCGCCGGCGAGATCGCCGAGGGCGCGGGCGGCGACGATCTTGTTGAGCACGTCCGTGCCGGCGGTGCTGCCGAGGAGACCGGTCTCGTAGTCGTAGCTCTTGGCGGCGAGGTAGGCGTAGCGCGAGGCGAGATCGAAGAGGGCACGGTATTGCTCGAGGGCCTCGTTGCGGAAGGTGCGGAAGGTGACGTCTTTCGTGCGAAAACCCTGGATCACGGCGGCGGCGCGCTGGCGGAAAATCTCGCGGTCTTCCTGAAGACGGTCGCCGGCGGCGATGACGGTGCGGACTTTTTCGTTGGCCTGCTGGAGGGCGGTGGCGCGTTGCGCGATGTGGTAATACTGCTGGAGCAGTTCCTGGTATTGGAGGCCGAATTCATACGCGACCTGCGCCTGCTGGTAGCTGAAGCCGAGCTGCTCGACGGCGACGTCGCGCGCCGCGGCGATCTGGCGCATCGGGATTTCCAGCGCGCCGGCGGCGAGGGAGAAACTGGTGCCATTGAACTTGAACTCCGACGAAAGGAGCGCGGTGCCGAGGAGGATTTGGGCGCGGACCGTCGAGGTCGAGTCGTTGTCCACGCCGTTGACCCGGGGGGGGAACTCGGCGAGCGCCTGCCCGATCATGGCAATCACCTCGCTGTCATGGGTCAGCATCGTGCCGAGCGTGTTGAGCGCGAGTTGCGTGGCGTGGAGGGCGTCGAGCGCCCCACCGAAGGCCCCTTCGGCCGTGAGCCGGGCTCGCCGCGTGCGGACCATGTCCGAGTAGAGGGCGTGGCGCCGGAGAAACCCCTCGCGTTGGGCGGCGAGTTTTGCGTTGGCGGCGAGCAAGGCGGTGCGCGCCTGATCGGCGTCGGTGAGGGCTTGTTGCAACGTGCCGACGACGCGGCGGGCGCCGAGCGTCCCGCTGCCGACGGCCCACACGTCCGCGTATTGGACCAGTCGATTGGGCTCCACGGTGAGGGTCTTGACGGCGCTCTCCTTGTCGTAGGCGTTCTTGATATCATCGACCTCCAGCGAGGTGAACGTGCGGATGTTCACGCGCGTGGGCGCGGTGATTTTCACGAGCGTGCTGGTGTCAACAAGCGGGCCGTCGGCGCCAGTGGGGCGGTCGACGATGAACCATTCCTGCGTGTCGGGACCGGTGTAGCCTTGGGCGTAGGTTTTGCCCGCGCCGATGCTACCGGTGTAGGGCGTGCCGTAGATTTCGATGAGCTGCTTCACGAAGGCGCGCTCCTGATCGACGATGGCGGCGTTGGTGTCGCCGAGCTGGTTGTCCTGCGAGCGGAGGAGGCGCGTCATCTTCGCGGCCTGATCGAAGGCGCCCTTGGCGTTGAGCGTGGCGCGAAGGGCGCGGTCGTAGATCTGTTCGTAGTGGGATTTGCCGGCTTTCAGGTCGGCGCCGGAAATGTCGAAGGCGATGGCGCCGGGGCTCAGGCCGAGGGGGTTGAGGTGGGCGTTGGCGTTGTCCATCGTGCTCTGGAACGTGTCGCCGGCGGCGGGCATTTCGCGGAGCGCGGGGAGGGTGGTGCGGTCGATGACTTGGACGCCGGTGTGCTGGGGGTTGCTGTCCTTGTCGGGCACCAGCGCGTTGGCGACGATCCAGTGGTAGTAGGAGCCTTGGGCGGCGCGGGAGGACCATTCGTCGAGGCCCCATTGGCGCGTGATGCCAGTGCTGGAATTGGTTTTTCCGTCGCGGAAAATCGTCCAGCCGGCGGC
>JBEANZ010000294.1:0-8995 GCA_041165185.1 Verrucomicrobiota bacterium
GAACTCCGGCACCGCGCCAATGCCGAAATCACAGCTCCGTCATCCGTGTCTATCCGCGTCCATCCGTGGTTAAAACGGATCATTCCAGCGCTCATGCGGACGGGAGCCGAAACTTCGGGCACTGCGAGAGGAAGCGGTGCGGGTTGCGGTAGAGCACCGCGTCGACGAAGTCCGCGCTGTGTCCGCGGCGACGCATCTCCAGCGCGGTCTTCGGCACGGCGAGCGGATCGCTGACGCCCCAGTCGCAGGCGGAGTTGAGCCAGATGCGTTCGCGGCCGCAGATTTCGAGCATGTCCACGGCGCGCGGCGGGGAGGATTTCGAATCGGGATAGAGCGTGATGCCCGCCCAAAACCCGCGGTCGAGCACGCGTTGGATGGTGTGCTCCTCGACGTGGTCGATGATCACGCGCTCGGGTTTCACGCCGCGATGCGAGGAGAGGAGATCGAGGATGAGGTTGGTGCCCTTGAGCTTGTCCTCGAGGTGCGGCGTGTGGACGAGGATCAGCTGGTCGTGCGCCACGGCGAGGGCGATGTGATCCTCGAGCACTTTCAGTTCGTTGCGCGTGTTGCGGTTGAGGCCGATTTCGCCGATGCCGAGGACGTTGGGCTGAGCGAGGAACTCCGGGATGATCGCGAGCACGTCGCGCGCGAGGGCGAGGTCCTCGGACTCCTTTGGGTTGAGGCAGAGCCAGGAGAAATGCGGCAACAGAAACTTCGCCGCGCGCGCCGGCTCATACTCCGTGAGCTGCCGGTAGTAGTCGCGAAAACCGGAAACCGATCCGCGATCGAAGCCGGCCCAGAACGCCGGCTCGCACACCGCGACGCAGCCGGCAGTGACCATCGCCTGGTAGTCGTCGGTGGTGCGGCTCACCATGTGGCCGTGGGGCTCGATGTAGCGCATGGGAAACTATTTTTTCCGTGCCGGCGCGGGCGGCTGCCACGCGCCATGCGCGGCCTTGCCGGAGGATTTTTCCTCGGGCGCCGTCGTCGGATCGCTCAACGCCTCGAGGATCCGGCGCGCGCGCGCGGGCCGCCCGTCGACAAGGATGCCCGCGACGTCGCGCAGCGCCGCGCAGCGGAAATCTCCCGCCGCCCCGTGCCGCTCCACGCGATCCAGAAACGCGGCGACCTCGATCAGTTTCGCGCGGACCGCGATGAAACCGTGGTCGACGACGGCGCGGCCGGCGGACGCGGCGGCGGGCGGGGCGGGAGTGAGGTGGCGGAGTTTTTTTGGCACTGGCGGAGCGGGCGCGAAGACTCAAGGTGACGAAGCCCGCGCAACGCAAACAAACACCACGCCCCGTGAACCGCCGCCGCCGCGCCCCCGCCCAGGCCAACCTCCTGATCCTCGTCGACGAGCGCAACCGCGCGATCGGCGCCGCCGCGAAACAGGCCGTGCACGATCGCGCGCTGCTGCACCGGGCGTTTTCCGTTTTCCTCGTCGGGGCCGGCGGCGCCGTGCTTCTCCAGCAACGCAGCCGCGCCAAATACCACTCGGCCGGCTTGTGGGCGAATTCCTGCTGCGGCCATCCCGCGCCGGGCGAGCGCACCGCCGCAGCCGCGCGCCGCCGCCTGCGCGAGGAGCTGGGCGCCGACACGCCGCTGCGCTTCGGCTTCCGCGCGCGCTACCGCACGACGCTGCCCAACGGCCTCACCGAGAACGAAATCGTCTACGTTTACTTCGGCGTCGCGCCCGCCGCGCTCGCGCCCAATCCCGCCGAGGTCGCCGCGACGGTGCTGATGGGTTTGCCCGCGCTGCGGGCCGACATCGCGCGCCGCCCGGCCCGCTACGCCTACTGGCTGCGCCACTATTTCCGGCGCCACGACGCCGCCGTGCGGCGCGGCGTCCAATCGGTGCGCGGACGCGGTTGATCGGAAGGAGCGCTTCGGAGTCGAGCACGTTGCCGGGCCGCACAACGACCGCGCGGGGCGCGGAAAAAAAATTCGCTGTGCGCGCCCCGCCCGCCGCGTGTAGCGTCGCGCGCATGAATTTCGCTGTCATCGGCGCCGGCGCGTGGGGCACGGCGTTCGCCCTGCATCTCGCGCGGCTCGGCCACGCGGTCTCGCTCGTGCCGCGCCGCCCCGAGCAAGCGGCGGCGCTCGCGCAGACGCGCGAAAACCGCGACTACCTCCCCGGCCTGCCGCTGCCGCCAGCGCTGCACGTGACCGCCGACACCGGCGCCGCGCTCGCGGCGGCCGAAGTGGTTCTCATCGCGTGCCCGGCGCAGTCGCTCCGCGCGACCTGCGAACGCCTCCGCGCCGCCGGCCCCGGACGCGCGCGGTTGCTCGTGAGCTTGTCCAAGGGCCTCGAACTCGGCACGCACCTGCGCGCCTCGGAAGTGATCGCGCAGGCGTGGCCGACGCCGGCCGTCGGCTCGCTCGGCGGGCCAACCAACGCGCTCGAGGTCGCGCGCGGCCAGCCGGCGGCGATGGTGCTCGCGACCGCCCGCGCGGGCGCCCTCGCACACGAGGTGCAGACGGCCCTCAGCGGGCCGACCCTGCGCGTCTACACCAGCGACGATCTCGCGGGCGTGGAGTTTGGCGGCTGCCTAAAAAACATCTACGCCATCGCCGCCGGTTGCAGCGACGGCCTGCGTCTCGGCGACAACACCAGGGCCGCGCTCCTCACGCGCGCGCTCGCCGAGATGGTGCGCGTCGGCGTGGCGCTCGGCGCGAAGGCGGAGACGTTCTACGGCCTGAGCGGCTTCGGCGATTTGGTGGCGACGTGCCACGGCGGCTGGAGCCGCAACCGCCAGTTCGGCCAGCAGCTCGGCGAAGGTCGCACGGCGGCGGAGCTGCTCGCGAACCGAAAAACGGTCGTGGAAGGATTCCAGACGACGGCCTCGTTCGCCGAACTCTGCGCGCAAAAGAATATCGACGCCCCGATCCTCCGCGAGGTGCGCGCAATCCTCTACGAAGCCAAACCGCCCGCCACCGCCCTTAACGCCCTCATGACCCGCGAACTCAAGCGCGAGACGGCGGCGACATGACGCACCGCGTCGAGGTCCGCGCGATCGACTCCCATCTTCCGCCCTCCGATGAGCGGCTCTGATCCCGAGACGGTGCTCGTGTTTCCCTTCGGCGCGGTGGGCGCGATCTGGCTATTCCATGTGTATGACCGCCTCGCGAACCCATCTCCGCTGGGGTGCGGATCCGGCCCGCGCCTGACCCTCGGCTCCGCGATCGCCGGCTGTCACGTCGCGCTCTGGATTGCGCTTGCGGGATTCGCGTCGGCCGAGGTGCGCCGCGACCTCGGCCTGCAAGCGGTGTTTTGCTTCGCGCTCACGGTGGCGCTCGCGGTCGTCACCAACGTCCTCGCGTTGCTCGGCGTCGATGCGTTCGGCGACGGCATCGAGCGCAACAACCCCGCCGCGCGTCGCGCCGCCCTCGGCGCGTGGGCGGCCGTCACGCTGTGCGCGATCGGCGCCAACCTCGGTGAGGGCGACTTTGCGGGCACGGCGTTGTTGCCGCTGGCCCTGAGCGTGGCGGCGCTGCTCGGCGCGTCGTTGGCGGTGTCCGTCGCGACGCGGGGCTTCCTCCCGATCGTCGTCGAACGCGAGGCAGCCGCGGGCGGCCGCTTCGCCACGCTGTGCGTCGCGTGCGCGCTGCCGTTGGCGCGGGCGAGCGCCGGCGACTGGGTCTCGTTCGCGTCGACGCTGGGAGATTTCCTTCGCGCCGCCGTGGCGGTCGCGATCATCGCCGCCGCCGCCGTGTTCGGTGAACGCCACCTGGCCCGCGCGAGCGCCGCCGCGATCCGGCCGACGCTGCGGATGGCGCTGCCCTCGGCGGTGATGCTTGGCCTCGGTGTCGCGGCGTTTCTGCTCGTGTGAACACGACCGCCGTCGCGCCGGATTGCCAGGTGGCGGCGTGGCACTGCACCGCGCCGCTGGCGCCGGAGACCCGCCGCGAGATTCGCCGCCACCTCGAACTCGCCTGCTGCAAGTGGGACGCGCAGGTCGGCGATACCGACACGCTCGCGCCGTTCGCGCTCGTGTTGCCGCGCGCCCAACATGCCGCCCTCGCGCACGCGGCCGAACACCTCGCCGCCGAGTTGCTCGCGGCCGAGACGGAGTTGCTCGCGCGCCCGGAGCTGTGGCTCGCGCTCGGCCTGCCCGCGCGCGTGCGCCGCGTGTTCGAGGGCGCCGAACCGTGGACGCCGACGGCGGCGCGCGTGATCCGTTTTGATTTTCACCCGACCGACGATGGCTGGCGCATCTCCGAGGCCAACGGCGATGTGCCCGGCGGCTACATCGAGGCGTCCGACTTCACCGATCTGCTCGCCGCGCAATCGCCCGGCACAAAATCCACCGGCGATCCGACGGCGGCGCTGGTCGCCGCGCTCGGCGGCCCGGCGGGCGCGCCGCGGCGCATCGCGCTGCTCGCCGCCGCCGGCTACGGCTCCGATCAACAGGTCGCGGCCCACCTCGGAGCGGCGTTGCGCCGCCGCGGCGTCGAGCCGATCCTGACGCGGCCGGAGTCGCTGCGCTGGGAGGGCGGTCTCGCGCGCGTCGCGCGCCCGCATCGCGAAATCCCCGTCGACGCCATTTTTCGTTTCTACCAAGGCGAGTGGATGATCCGCCAGCGGCGCGACGATTGGCACCGTCTTTTTCGCGGCGGTCGCACGCCGGTCTGCAATCCCGCCGCGGCCGTCCTGACGGAAAGCAAACGCCTCCCGCTCCTCTGGCCCCGCCTCGACACGGCGATGCCGACCTGGCGCGAATTCCTGCCGCACACCTCCGCCGCCAACGCGCTCTGGCCCGGATCGCATCGCGGGCGCGTGCTCAAGGCCGCCTACGGCAACACCGGCGAAAGCGTGTTTTCGCCCGGCTGGTCGCGCCCGCGCGAGTGGCTCGCCGCGCGCGCCGCCGCCGCGCTGCGTCCCGGCCGTTGGATCGCGCAAGCGCGCTTTCGGACGCAACGGGTCGCGACGCCGCTCGGCGCGATGCACCCATGCCTCGGCGTTTTCACCGTCAACGGCCGCGCCGTCGGCACCTATGGCCGGCTGTCGGCCGGACCCTTGATTGACTTTGCGGCCATCGATGTCGCGGTCTTGGTCGCGAGCTGACGCCCCCGAAAAATGGACGAGAAAAAATTATTCGAAACGTGGGCCCCGTCCGCGAGCCCGTGGTCCGCCTGGGCGAAACCGGCGCCCTTCGCGCATTTCACGCCGCCCGCGACACCGTTGATGCCGTTGACGCGGGCTCCGGTTAACCCGATCGCGATCACGTGCGCCCCCGCCGCGGCCGAACGCGTGGCCGTGATTTTGGTTTTGTCCGGCGCGGCGACCGTCCATGCGGCACTCGCGCTAGCCCGCGTCGGCTATCGGCCGGTGCCGCTCTTCAACTCCTGCCCGCCCGCGCCCGAATACGGCGTGCCCCCGCACGAATGCGCCGTCGACGCCCGCGCCATCCTCGACGCGCTCGCCGCCACCGCGCCGGAACTCGCCGCGCTCTCGCTCCCGGTCGACGCCCCGCCGGCATTCCTGATCGACGCGGCGCGGATGCGACACGGCGCACCGGTGAGCGACGGGGAGTTCGACAACCGCGCCGTCGTTTTCGCCGCCGATTTTCCGTCGGCCGGATTTCTGCGCGGCCAATCGATTCGCGGCGCCGCCCTCATTCACGATACGGCCGTCGAAGTGGGCGAAGACTTGCGCCATGCGCTCCGCCACTGGCCGGCGGATGGAATTTCCATCGCGGCAATGACGCCCGACGGCGCGCCCCGCGAAATCACGTGGCCGCGCGGCGGCTTCTGGGGCGAGCTGCGCCAACGCTGGCGCGCGTTGGTGTCGCTGCGCCGCAACGCGCGCGGCGGCTTCGGCGATTTCGTGCCGGAGGCGTCGGGCGGGTAGGCGGGAGACGAAGTCGCGCGCCGCCGCGTGCTGAAAAATCACGCGACCGCGCGAGACAACCGCGCGAAATCCTGATAGCCCCAACCTGTCAGTCGCCCGGCTCCGCGAGCGGATCGCCCGTGTCCGCCCGCGCCTCCGGCCCCACCCCCAAGCCCCCGACCCACCATGAGCGTTTCCCGACTCCTGCGCCTGCGCGCGTTCGCCTGCGCGTTTCTCCTGCCGTTGCTCGCCATCGCCCAGCCCAGCCCGACCGGCGCGATCACCGGGCGCATTGTTAATCCCGCCGCCGGCACCTACGTGCGCAACGCCCAGGTGCGCGTCGAGGCCACCGGCGAGTCCGTCGCCTCCGAAGACGGCGGCTACTACCGGCTGCCGAGCGTGCCGGCGGGCGAGGTGAATCTCACCGTCACTTTCACCGGCTACACCACGGCCGCCGCCACCGTGCGCGTGACGGCGGGCGCGACGGCCACGCAGGATTTCGAGCTCGTGAGCGCGCTCGCCCGCGCGTCCGGCGATGCGACGGTGAAGCTCGACAAGTTCGTCGTCTCCACCGAACGCGAGGGCAACGCCAAGGCGATCATGGAGCAGCGCAATTCCATGAACCTCACCAACAGCGTCGCCTCCGACGTGTTTGGCGACGTCGCCGAGGGCAACGTCGGCGAATTCCTGAAACACATGCCCGGCATCGAACTCGATCTCGTGTAGGGCGAGATCCGCACCATCCGGCTGCGCGGCCTTGGCTCCGAATACACGCAGGTCACGCTCGACGGCGTCTCGCTCGCCAGCGCCTACGCCAACCAGGGCGCCTCCGGCAACGCCCGCGCCTTCAGCTTCGAGCAGGTTTCGCTCTCGAGCATGGACTCGATCGAGGTGTCGAAAACCATCAGCGCCGACGTCGACGCCAACGCCCCCGCCGGCACCATCAACCTCAAGACGAAGCGCGCCTTCGACCGCAGCGGCCGCCGCGTGTCGCTCACGGCCAACCTCACGGCGTTCTCGACGCGCTTCAACTTCGACAAGTCCTACGGCCCCGACGACCGCCTCTCGCACAAGATTTATCCCGGCGGCATCTTCGACTACTCGGATGTGTTCTTCAACAAGCGCCTCGGCGTGAGCTTCAACGTGAGCGAGTCGATGGCCTACTCCGCCAACGCCCGCACCACCCTCACCTACAACTACACGCCCACCGCCGCCGACCCGCGCCCCGTGGTGCCGACCGCGATGACGTTTCTCCACGCCCCGCGCACCAACCGCCGCTCGACCGTGAATTTCGCGGCCGACTTCAAGGCCACGCCGCGCCTCGTCCTCTCCCTCGGCCTCCTCTACAACTACGCGGATCTCAACAACCCGCAGCGCTCGCTCACCTTCAACACCGGCGCGCGCACCACCGTCGTCGGCGCCGATCCGCTGCTGAGTTTCACGACGACCAACGCCGCGAGCGTCGTCGCCAATCCCGCCGCCATCGTGAAGCTCGGCCAGACGATCACCGCGCTCCCGAAATTCGAATACCGCCTCGGCGGCCTCACCGTCGAGGGCAAGTTCGCCGCCACCAACTCCATCAGCTGGTATGATCCGCGCGGCCGGCAGGACTCGCTGCGCGACGCCGGCGCGATGACCGATGCCGGCGTGATCTTCACCGCCAACCGCTCCTCGCTCCGCAGCGCCGACTGGCACATCACGCAGATCGGCGGCCCCGACATGGCCGACGGCGCGAGCTTCACCAACCCCACCATCACGAAGGACGATGGCCGCTACGCGCTCACCGATGTTTACAGCGGCGAGGTCACCGGCACGTATCGCACGACGAAATTTTTTCCCATCGTCTGGAAAGCCGGCGTGAAGCGCCGCTACGAAATCCGCGACTTCCGCCTCGATACCGAGTCGCTCCGCTACGATCTCATCGGCGCGCCCGCGCGCGGCGCGTGGGCCGGCTACCGCTCGCCGTTCGAGTTCGACATGGGCGGCACCAACACCGACGCCGGCCTGCGCTCCGTCGCCGGCGGCACCGTTTACATGCCGGACCTCGGCCGCCTCGGCGCGCTCTTCCGCGAGAGCCCGACCCGCTTCGCGCAGAACATCACCGCCACGAATTTCTACAACGCCTTCATCGGCAACCGGCGCAATTACGAGGAGACCATCGACGGCGGTTTCCTCATGGGCACCGCCTCGCTCGGCAAGGCCATCCTCCGCGCCGGCCTCCGGCGCGAGAGCACGCACACCGACTCGCTCGAATACGATCCGCGCTCGCCGGCCGAACTCGCGAAGGCGGGCTTCGCCGAGGCCGGCGGCCGCGCCACGACGATCGACGGGCTGAAATACCAGTTCTACTCCAAGCCGAAAATCCACCGCGAGGGCGGCTACGGCAACTGGTTCCCCAGCGCGTCGCTCAAATACGCCGTCAACCGCAACCTCGATCTCCAGTTCGGCTTTAGCACCACGATCCGCCGCCCGACTTTTCGCGATGTCGCCGGCGTTTGGGTGATCAATGACGACGCGGTCCCGCAGCCCACCGTCGATTTGCCCAACCCGCAGCTGAAGCCCGAGACCTCGCGAAATTACTCGGCGCGCGCCGCGTATTATTTCGAGCCGGTCGGCCAGTTTGCCGTGAGCGCCTTCCAGAACAGCGTCAAGGGGCTCTTCATCGCGACCACCTCGAGCGCCGCCGAGTATGGCTACAGGGGCGACCTCGACCTCTCGAACTACCTCTTTCGCTTCACCACGCAGAGCGCCCGGCGCGTGCTCGTGCGCGGCATGGAATACGAATACTCGCAGAGCCTCTCGTTCCTCCCTTCGCCGTTCAAGGGCCTCGGCGTGCGCGCCAGCTACACGCGCAACTACGCCGAGATCCCGACCGTGAACATGATCCCGCACTCGATCAACGCGGGGCTCTCCTACGCGTTTCGCCGCGTAAACGTCTACACCAACCTCAACTGGCGCGACAACTACCCCAACGTAATCGCGACCACCGCAACGGGCACCAACCGCTACTACCGCCACCGCGCCAACCTCGACATCGGCGGCGGCTACCGGATCAGCGACCGCTACAGTTTCTTTTTCTCCACGCGCAACATCTTCAACGAACCGTATCTCATCATGGAAAAGGTCGCCGCGAATCCCGCCGCCGTGCAATTCACCGAAGTCAAC
>JBEANZ010000295.1:0-3401 GCA_041165185.1 Verrucomicrobiota bacterium
AAGCGAAGCCGTTCTTCATCTACTTCGCGCCCCACGACGTGCACGCGCCGACCATTCCGCATCCGCGTTTTGTCGGCAGCACCGGCCTCGGCAATCGCGCCGACATGCTGAGTGAACTCGACTGGTCGGTCGGCGAGGTCGTGCAAACGCTCGAGCGTCTCGGGCTCGCGCAGGACACGCTCGTCATTTTCTCCAGCGACAACGGCGCCCAACCGACCAACGAGTCCGGCCATCTCCCCAATGGCCCGTGGCGCGGAAAAAAATCCCAGCTCTGGGAAGGCGGCCATCGCGTGCCGTTCATCGCGCGCTGGCCAGGCCGGATCGCGCCCGGCTCCACCTCGGACGATCTCGTCTGCCTCGTCGATCTGGCCGCCACCGCCGCCGCTGCGGCCGGCGCAAAACTCCCGGATGGCGCCGTGCCCGACAGTTTCAATTTGCTGCCCACGCTGCTCGGTCAGCCGAAGCCGATGAAGCGCGACACCCTCGTCGCGATGAGCGGCAACGGCGATCTCGCCTTCCGCCAGGGCCAGTGGAAATTCATCCCGGACCTCGCGGTGGCGGACGGCTGGAGTTCCTCCGCGAAGAAACCGAATCAACCCGCCAAGCCCGGCCTCTTCGATCTCTCCACCGACAAGGGCGAAACGAAAAACCTCGTCCAACAAAAGCCGGAAATCGCCCGCCGCATGGCGGAGCTTTTGGAAAAAGCGCAGTCCGCGAAGTCCACGCGCCCGCTCTCGCTCTAAGCCGTCGCGTCCAGCACACCGAAACAAATTTCCAGTCATCGGTCTCCACTCTCCTTTCTCCATGCGCTCCACCTCGGTGTTTCTTTTCCTGCTCGCCACTTCTCCCGCTGTCGCGGCCCCGGTGCCCGTCACGGTGGATTCGAAGCTGGGTATGCGCCGCGCCGGCGAACCGTATTTCGTCAAAGGCGCCGGCGGTGAGACCGAACTCGCGCGCCTCGCCGCTCGGGGCGCCAATTCCGTCCGCACCTGGAGCACGGAAACGCTCGCCGCCACTTTGGACGACGCCGCGCGCAGCGGTCTGACGGTGAGTGCCGGCATCTGGCTGGAGCCTGAGATTTCCTGGTTCTCATACGCCAACCCGGAGCACTGCGCCAAACAGAGCGAGCGCGTGCGGCGGGAAGTGATGAAATTCCGCGAGCATCCCGCGCTTCTCGCCTGGGGCCTCGGCAACGAAATGGAGGGCGACGGCACCAACCACTCGTATTGGCAGCAACTCGAGCGCCTCGCCGTCCTCATCAAAGAAATCGATCCCGCGCATCCGACTTTCACGGCGGTGGCCGGACTCAGCGCGGAAAAAGCGAAGGGCCTCAACCAACACACGCCGCACCTCGACTACGTCGGCGTGAACACCTACGGCGGACTGTTTTCCCTTCGCGAGCATCTGGCCAAAGTGGGCTGGACGCGCCCGTGGCTCGTCACCGAGTGGGGCCCGCAGGGTTTTTGGGAACGCCCGAAAAGCAAGTCCGGCGCCCCCACGGAGCAGACCAGCACGGAAAAAGCCACGATGATGGCGCAAGCCTACGACCACACCATCGCCGCGGGCCCGGCCTGTCTCGGCAGCTACGCGTTTGTGTGGGGTTGGAAATTCGAAGGCTCGGCCACTTGGTTCGGCCTCATCACGCATCAAGGTGAGACCACGGCGGCGCTGGATGTCCTCGAAGAAAAATGGACCCGCCGCAAACCCGCCAACCTCGCCCCCTCCACCCAGTCGATCCAAGGCGTGCCCACCGAACCGCTGCGGCCCGGCGCGAAATTCACCGCTCGGGTCCAGACGACCGATCCGGAAGGCGATCCGCTGTCCTGGACTTGGTCCGTTCTGCCCGAAGCCAGTCATCATGCGCCCGGCACAACGCCACCCATGCCCGCCGCCATCCCGAACACGATTCTCGCGACCCAGACCAATGAGGCCACCGTCCAGGCCCCCGCCAAACCCGGCATCTATCGCCTCCACGTCTGGATCAGCGACGGCCAAGGCCACGCCGCGACCGCCAACACGCCGCTCGAAGTGAAGGATTTCAAATAGCGATCGCGGGCTGTTGCCCGCCGCCGCCGCCGCAAGGAATCGTGTTGCTCAAGCCGGGCGTGAAATTCACCCCAACGGGGGGTAGCATCCTCGCGCCCGCGTTGGTATGCTGGCAGCGCAGTTCAGATTCTGTTCCCAACCCCACTCCCCATGACTATTTCGCCCCCGATCACGTCCGCCCAATTCGCTGCTTCGTGTCCGCTGCGTCCGTTGTTTCGCCTGACCGCCGTCGTCGCGTTGCTCATGGCCGCCGACACTCTCGCGCAAACCGCCGCGCCCGCCCCCGCGCCCGATCCAAGAAAGGACGAGCCAATCGAGCTCAGCCCCTTCGTCGTCGCAACGGCCAAGGATGTCGGCTACCAAGCGACGAACACCCTCGCCGGCACCCGGCTCAACACCAGCCTCAAGGACATAGGCGCCGCCGTCTCCGTTTACACGCAGGAGTTCCTCGAGGACATCAACGTCACGAAGCTCCAGGACATCCTCACCTACACCGCCTCGACCGAGGGCGCCGGTCAGAACGGCAACTTCTCCGGCGTCACCGGCGAAAGCTCCGCCGAGGTGCGCGACGATCCGTCGAGCGTCAATCGCGTGCGCGCGCTCGCGCAGGCCACGCGCACCCGCGACTTCTTCGCGACCGACCTGCCTGGCGACGGTTTCAACTTCGACACCGTCACGATCAGCCGCGGGCCCAACGCCGTCCTCGCCGGCGTCGGCAACGCCGGTGGCATCATCGACTCGGCGATGCGCAAGGCGACGTTCAAGGACAACTACCGGCTCGTCTCCCGCTTCAGCTCCTACGAATCGCATCGCGAGGAACTGCACTTCAACAAGGTCATCGTGCCGGGTCGGCTGGCCGTGCGTCTCGACTTGCTGAACGACGACAAGAACTACCGCCAGAAGCCCGCCTACGAGTTGGATCGGCACCTGTATGCCGCCTTGCAACTTCGCGTGCTCGAGCCGAAGCGCGACGCGTTGATCGGTCGCGGCACGTTCCGCGCGAATGTGGAAACCGGCAACGTCGACGGCGTCCCGCCCGATCCCCTCACGCCCACGTTCACCGTCGGCAACTGGTTCAACCCGATCAATCCGAAGTGGCAGTGGAACGGTGCGACCCAGCAGTTGCTCACCGCTGCCGGCGCGCCGATCACCGGCACCGCCGCGCAGACGGGCGTCTACCAGGGTTTCCCGCTGTTTTCCCAATGGGCCCTAGTCTATGCGAACCCAACCTCCGGCGCCGCCAATATCGGTCTGGCGGACTCCACGTTGTCCAACATCCAAGGTTTCCAAGGCGCCATCCCCGCCGCCGCCGCGGGCGGACCCGGCGGCGCGTTGCGCGGCACGGGCGACCCGGC
>JBEANZ010000296.1:0-5919 GCA_041165185.1 Verrucomicrobiota bacterium
CGGCGTTCACATCCTTGGCGGCCTGCCGGGCATGACACTCCTCCACCGCTGAGCGCCGCGTGCCTGCGCGTCACTCGAACGGCAGCGGCGTCACGCGCTCGCGCCACGCGGCGCGCCGCAGCACGAGTTCCTGCTTGACGAAAATTTCCTCCCGCGACGCCCGGTCCCAGCCGCTGCCGCAGCGAAAATGCAGCGCGAGCGGCTCGTCGCCCTCCGGGCCGAGGATTTCCTCCGGGGCGGCGCGCAGCGATTCCGGCGCCTCCGCGAAACGCCGCGGTCGCAGCCACCGTGTGCGCGCCGCCGGGTGCGCGCGCAGGAACCGGTGCGACCTCGCCCCCGCGTCGAAAACGCTCCCACCCGGGCCGTCGAGCCACCACTCCAGCTCCCGCAGTCGCGGCAGCCGTTCGGCCGCGAACAGCGCGAACCCGGGCCAGACGTAGGTGCGCTCCGGGGCGTGTTGCGGCACAAACGCCAGCTCGTGCCCCGGGAGCCACTCGCCCGGGTCGAGGTCACGCGCGAGGAACATGTCGCTGTCGAGCACGCCGACCGTGCCGGCCAGTTCGCCACGCGCCGCCAGCTCCCGCCACGCCCAGGTAAGCGCGAAGGCGTGGGAGAGGGAAGGGTTCGCCCAAAGGTGCCATGGCCGAAAAAGACGGCGGCGAAAAACGCGTTGCCCCGCCGTCGCCTCAAGCGCCGCCTCTCGCCGCACTTCGCGGCACTCGACACCGAGCTCACTGCACAACGCCCGGAGGCGTTCGCTCGTCCGCGTGTGCCGCAAGATCCGCGCGTTGTCGTAGACGATTAGGCGCCATGGCCCGCGCACGTGGTGTGCGAGGCTCGCGTGCTGCCAGCGCAAAAGCTCCGGCCGCGCGAAGCACACCGTCACGAACAGCGTCGGCGCGGCCGTGTCGCTCACGTCCCGCCCTCCTCGGCTCGCATCGCGGCGTGATCCTTGTCGAGCGCGAGCAGGCGCGGCCGGAACGGCAGTTTCCACGACTCCGGATAGCAGTAGCCCGGATCTAGCCGCTTCGGCGGATGAAAAATGAAATGCCGGTTGAGATGACTCTCGTCGTGCCAGACCGCTATGAGGCCCTTCGCCAAATCCTCGTCGATCCGCAGCTGCAACGATGCCGCGAGATCGAGATACGGCGCCATCGCGCCGCCGGAAAATCCGCCCGCGAAATACGTCTCGCCCTCGTGCGCGCCGATCCAAGCGAGCGACCGCGGCTCCGCGTTTTCATAGGGAAAACTCGCCCGAGGCCCGCGCCCGCGCGGCACGGAAAAGCCCAGCGCGCGCGCGCCGCGCTGCCACCAGTTGGGTTTCCAGCAAAATCCCGGATGCTCCACGCCCACGAGGCCGGTCGGCGTGTCCGGCAAAATCTCCCGACCGACCGGACCGATGAACCTCATGTCCGCATCGCACTGAAACAAAAACTCCTCGCCCAGCAGCCGTTCGCGGTAGCGCACGATGTGATGATAGCGTAGCAGCGTCGCGTAGGGCCACGGCCGGTGCTCCACCGGCAGCGCTACCGCCGCGAGCGGAATCTCCTCCGGCCGATCAGTGAACACATACGCCGTCACCTGCTCGCCGGGAAAAAAATGCTCCCGCGCCGACTCCAGCAGCGGCGCGACGAAGCGCGTGTATTTCGCCGTCGCCACGACGAGCAGCCCGATGCGCACCGGGCCGCCCGCGCCCGCCAACGGCTGCGGCGGGGCGCTCATGCGCGCGTAGCGATTAGCCGCCGCCACCACGGCTGCGACGGCGCGGACCTGCTCGGCTCCTGCGTCGGTGCGCGCCCATGCGCGCCGTCGTAGTAAACCTGCGGCGAACGGACAAACGCGCAGTCCGTCACGCGCAGGCAGCGTTGCCACAGCTCCCAATCCTCCACCACCAGCCGTCCTTCGCGCATGACGCCGCCGAGCGGCAGCTCGTCGTAGCCGCCCATCTCCGCCACGAGCGTGCGCTCGATCAGCGCCGAAGAGTGGATGATGAGATTGTCGCGCGCGATGTCGGCCAGCGTGAATCGCTCCGGCAACCGATCGTGCTTCGTCCAGTCCGCAAGATATCGCGGATAGCTTTTCCGTGGATCAAAGACCCCCTCGCCCCACCACGCTTCCGTCGCGCACATCCGGCACCCCGTCGTGCGCAGCGCGGCGATTTGCGTGGCAAGTTTGCCCGGCAGCCACTCGTCGTCATCGTCGAGAAACGCGACGCACCCGCCGGTCGCTAACGCGAGCCCGGCGTTCTTCACGTGCCCAAGGCACGGAAACCCGAACCGCGCCCGCGTGTTCTCCGCCTGATCGATCCACATCACGCCCTGCGGCCGCGCCGCGGTGCGATAACGCGGCTCGGTCGAGCCGTCGTTGACCACGATGATTTCCGCCGGGGCCAGCGTCTGCGCCCGCACGCTCGCGAGCGCGCGCAGCAGCCCGTCGTAACGGTTGTAGGAGCAGAGGATCACCGACACTCGTGGCTCGCCGCCGCCCGGCACGCGCCACGCCAGCTCCGGCGGGACGGCGAACGCGATGCGCGTGCCCGTCACGCGAAACAGCCGGTAGTCCGACGGCTCGAACACCGCCGCCAGCGCCCGCCAGACCTCCGGGATATCCGCGTCGTGCCACACCGCGAGCCGGGGCCGACTCGCCAGCGCCGCGCGACTCTCGACGAGCACGTTTTCAAAACAATGGCCGCCATCGATGAACCAGCCCTCGATCGGATGGTGCGCGGAAAAATCAAAACTTCGCGAGTCGCCCCGCAATTGGGTGAACGGCAACCGGCACGCGCACCCCGTGCGCGCCCCCGCGTCACCCGCCTCGCCTGGGAGGTCGAGGCTGAGCACCCGCGCCGCCGGGCCGAGGGCGCGGGCGACGATGTTCGTGCCCGTCCCGTGATTGGTGCCTACCTCAAAAAAGACCCGCGGCGCCAGCGCTCGGCACAGGCAATGGAGCACGAGGTAATCCTCGCGAAACCCGGCGAACTCCTCGTTCAGAATTGCGCCCTCGGCGAGCGTCGCCGTCGTCAGGGTCTGGTGGCCTATCGTGATCGAGTGCAAGCCGCCCTTCATTGCCGCGACGATTGACGACGCAATCCCGAAAGGATGCCGCCGCGAGCCGCCGTCTGCGCTTGCCAAGACCGGGGCCTGCCTCGATCCCCAAGGGCACGATGCGCGTCGCCCACCTGCTGGTCGTCAACGAACGGCCCGGCCAAGTTGCCCGCTTCGCGAGCCATCTCCTGGCGAGCGGCGACTCGGTGCATCTTCACGTCGACGCCAAGGTGGATCAGGCGCCGTTTGCAGCGGCCGTCGACCCGCGGGCCCGGTTCACGGCGGCGCGCCACCTGATCACGTGGGGCGGATGGAATCTCGTCGAGGCCTCTCTCGCCCTGATGCGACAGGCCCGCGCCGACGGCGATCCCGACTACTATTCCCTGCACAGCGGCAGCTGCTACCCGATCCGGCCGCTGGCGGAGTTTCACGCCCACCTCGACCGCTGCCGCGGGCTCGAATTCATCGAGGCGTGCGCCGAGACTGCGGGAACGAGGGCATTTCGCTCCCGCCACGAGCGCTGGTGGTTTCGGGATCAGCCGCGCCTGCGCTTTCTGCATCGCGTTCATCAACATTTTCCGCGCCGCCGCCCGCCGGAGGATTGCCCGCTGCATGTCGGCAGCACCTGGTGGACGCTGTCGCGCGACGCAGTCGACGCATTGATCGAGCTCGCGACCCGCCGCACGGACCTCGTCCGGTTTTTCCGCCACGTCGAGATCCCGGAGGAAGTGTTTTTCCCCAGCCTGCTCATGATCACGGAGCGCGCCGGCCGCGTCTGCAATGCCAAGCTTCGCCACATCGAATGGCTTTCGTCCGCGGAACACCCCATCGTTTTCCGCCGCCAGGACTTCGCCAAACTGGCGAATTCCCCCGCGTTTTTCGCCCGCAAGTTCGACGCCTCCGTCGACGCGGAGATTCTTGATCGGCTCGACGCCTTGCTCGCGGGCCGACTCGATCCGCGTTGGCGCGACTGCGCCGGGCGGAGTCGCGCGACAGCGGAGCCCCCGCCCTGATCACCACCAATCCCGCCGGTGGCGCAGCGCGCACCACAGGCGCCGCCAGCTCCGCCGCCAGCCGGTCGCGCCCCGCACCCAGGCTTCGCGTGCATCGCGCTCGTCGCGCAGGTGCGCGCACGCCCGCGTGTCGCCGAACTGCCCGCACCGGCACGTCAGCGGCAGGTCGTCCAGCGGCTCGTAGAAATAACGGATCATGCGCCGCACTCCGCCGACGTTGTCGATGTTGATGTGGTTGGCGAACTGCCCCTCGTCGCGCACCGGGTCGCGCGTGACGAGGCGGTTGTCGAGGATGCCGATCCGTGCGCCGTCGACGCGAAACGCGTGGCAACGATACTCCCGGCCGCCCAGCTCCGCCGTGCTCGGCGCGGGCGCCGCGCCGCTCGCGGCGATGCGGTGCATCAGCGCGACCTGGTCGGCGTAGGTGCCGTAGGTCCGCCGCCGCATGTCGTCGAGCAGCCGCGCGGCAAACGGCGCGCCGGCCGGGCGCAGGATGAAAAAACCGCAGCACGCGCCGACGCCCACTTTCGCGCTGCACTCCGTGGGAAAGCCGCCCGGCTCGTTGGAAAACACCAGGTCGAAATCGAGGCCGAGCAGCGGGGCCAAATCCTTTTCCACCACCACATCGAGGTCGCACTGGATGACCGGTTTGCCGTGGGCCCCGAGGAGCGCGAGCATCCGCTCCAGCCGGATGATATCGGACCAGGCCCATTCGTCGCGCGCGAGCACCTCGACCCCATCCGCCACAGTGAACACGGTGATCGCCGCCGTCGGACATTTTTCCGCGACGCGCCGCCGCCAGTGCGGCAGGATCGCCTCGTATTTTCGGCCGTCACAAAACGTGGTGATGAAGTAGTCCATGGTCGTCGCGCGCGTGCCGCGACACGCCGCATCCATCCTCGGAAGTCCCCGGCGGACAAGCCTGGGTTTCGGATCCCGGCGCTCCCCGGCGGTGAGGCCGGCGGGTCGAGTGGCATGGGCGTCCCGCCCATGATTTCGGGAGCCGCGCGGGCCTGCGGCCGCGGGCGAGACGCCCGTGCCACCCCGGAGCCACCGCGCGCGCCGGTTCCGCGCTTGCGCCGCCGCCGGTGTCGCGGCACTGCACGGGCCGTGCCCGCGCCCCGTCCCGCTCCGCCCGTCTCGCTTCCGGCGATTCCACCCCGGATCGCCGCGCTCTACGCGAGCGACGAGCCGGCGCTGAGCCGGTTTTTTCACGCGCTGGGCGCGCTCGCGCCGCTGCGCGGCATCTCGTTCGAGCGCCCCTACGATTTCCTCCGCCTCGCGCTCGGCCTCGCCGCCCGCGACCCTGTGCGGCCCGCGCGGATGCTCATCCCCGCTTCGGCCCCGCGCTGGCGCCCGCGCTGGCATGGCCCGTGGCTGCGCCGCCTCGCGCGCGACGCCGAGATCGTGTTTCTCACTCGGCCCGAGCAGGCCGCGCTCCTGCCGTTTCTCGCCGGCAATACCATCGCCTACTACGCCATCGACGACTACCGGCACTACGCGCATTTCCGCGCCGAGGACGAGCGCGCGATCGTGCGCCGCGCCGCGCGGACCTTTGTGTGCTCCGCGGCGCTCGCGGAAAAATTCTCCGCCGACTACGCGCCCGCCGCCGAGCGCCTGCACGTCCTGCCGATGGGCGTGCCCGCCCGCCACCTGCCCGCCGCGTGCCCGGATGCGCCCGCGCCGTTGCCCGAGGGACTCCGCCTTCCGCGCCCGCTGGTCGGCGTGCTCGGCGCGATCAACCACCGCCTCCGCCTCGACTGGTTGCTCGCCGCCGCCGCCGCCCTGCCGTGGGCGCACTGGCTGTTCGTCGGCTATATCGAGACCGGGCGTTTTTCGGCGGAGGAACTCGCGGTGCTCCG
>JBEANZ010000297.1:0-6280 GCA_041165185.1 Verrucomicrobiota bacterium
ACCAAAAAAATCCTCACCGCCGATCACCCCACGTGGTGCCCCGGCTGCGGCGATTTCGCGGTGCTCCACTCGTTCTACCGCGTCCTCGAAAAGCTCCAATACCCGCACGAGAAAATCGTCACCTTCGCCGGCATAGGCTGCTCCTCGCGTTTCCCCTACTTCGTCAACACCCACGGCGGCCACTTCATCCACGGCCGCGCGCTGCCGTTTGCCGCCGGCATCAGCCTCGGCAACGACGACCTCCACGTCTTCGTCTTCGGCGGCGACGGCGACGGCTTCTCCATCGGCGGCAACCACCTCGTCCACACCGCCCGAAAAAACCCCCGCCTCACCTACGTCATCATGGACAACTCCGTCTATGGCCTGACGAAAAAACAAACCTCCCCGACCTCGCCGATCGGTTTCAAATCCAAGACCGACCCCTGGGGCGCCCTCGACCAGCCCATCAACCCCATGCGCACGCTCCTCAACAGCGGCGCCACCTTCGTCGCGCGCAGCCACGCCACACAGGTCAACCACATGACCGAGATGATGCTCCGCGCCGCGAAGCACGACGGCTTCAGCGTCGTCGAAATCCTTTCCGAGTGCGTCGAGTTTTTCGAAGGCGCCTTCGACGCCTCCATCCCGCGCAAAGGCGGCAAGTGGAACCTCATCGACGAAAAGAAAAACGACGGCACCCCCGAGGACGCCGCGCGCCACGACACGACGGACGAAGTCGCCGCCTTCCAACTCGCGCAACAAGCCTGGCCGGGCTCCTTCGGCGTTTACTACGAGAACAAAACGCGTCCCACGAAAAACGCCCTCGAAGCCAACCTCATCGCCAAGACCCGCGAGAAAACCAAGAACGCGTCCGACCTCCAGCTGTTGCAGGCCACCTTCAACCGCCTCCGCTAATCCGCGCGCCAGCTTCCCCTGTGTTTCCCCCGGCCGCGGCTCACCCCGCGGCCTTTTTCTTTTCCGCGCGTCCCCCCCGTGATCACATAGAGGGCTCGACCCGGCTCCTGCGCCCCTCACGCTCCCCGCCCATCGAGCCCTCATGACTCCCGCCCGCCGCCCGCGCGTCCTCATCTTCATCGTCGCCTACTTCGCCGAGGACACGATCCTCGACGTCCTGCGCCGCATCCCCGCGCTTGAGGACTACGACACCGAGGTCCTCCTCATCGACGATTCCTCCGCCGACCAGACCTACGCGCACTCCGAGCGCCTCCGCCAGTCCGGCAACTATCGGCATCGCCTCACCGTCCTCGCGAATCCGAAAAACCAGGGCTACGGCGGCAACCAAAAACTCGGCTACCATTACGCCATCGAAAACAACTTCGACGCCGTCGTCCTCCTCCACGGCGACGGCCAATACGCCCCGGAAATGCTCCCCGAAATCTTCGCCCCGCTCGTGCGCGGCGAGGCCGACGTCGTGCTGGGCTCGCGCATGTTGATCGCGAAAAACGCCCTCAAGGGCGGGATGCCGTTCTACAAATTCGTCGGCAACAAAATCCTCACCTGGTATCAAAACCGCGCGCTGCGCTCGGACCTCAGCGAGTTTCACACGGGCTACAAGGCCTACACCACCGCGCTCCTCCGCCGCATCCCGTTCGAGCTCAACTCGAACGTCTTTCACTTCGACACCGAGATCATCATCCAATTCCTCCGCGCCCACGCCCGCATCCGCGAGATCCCGATCCCCACGCACTACGGCGACGAAATCTGCCGCGTGAACGGCCTCCGCTACGCGCTCGATGTCGTCAACGCCTCCACCGTCGCGCGCCTTCAGGACTACGGCCTCGTTTACCGCCGCAACTTCGACGTCGAGTCCCTCACGCCCGACAACAAGCACTACCTCCCCAAGGTCGATTTCGTCAGCACGCACTCCGCCGCGCTCGCCGCCGTCCCCGCCGGCGCGACGGTCGTCGACATTGGCTGCGGCCCCGGCCACCTCTGCGCGCCGCTCCACGACCGCGGTTGCCGCGTGATCGGCATCGATCAGTTTCGCCCGGCCGACACCTCGGCCTTCGACGAATTCCACGTCACCGACCTCAACGCCGTCCCGTTTCCGCCCCCGCTCGACGATGTGCAGGTCGTGCTCCTCCTCGACATCATCGAGCACCTCGTCTCGCCGGAAAAATTCTGCGACGAACTCCGCCGCCGCGCCCAGTCGAACCTCTCCCTGAAGATCATTATCTCCACCGGCAACATCGGCTTCCTCGTCACGCGGCTCATGCTCTTCCTCGGCCAGTTCAACTACAACAAACGCGGCATCCTCGACCTCACGCACACGCGGCTCTTCACGTTTTCCTCGCTGCGGCGGCTGCTCAAGGAAACCGGCTTCGTCGTCGAACGGGAAATCGGCATCCCCGCTCCCGTGCCGCTCGTCGTGAAAAATTCCACCGGCCAGAAATTCCTCATGGCCGTGCAGTCCCTGCTGATCAAAATTTCGCGCGGCCTGTTCTCTTACCAGATGCTGATGGTCGTCCGCCCGCTGCCCACGCTGGAAAAACTCATGACCGACGCCGAGCGCCACTCCGCCGCAAAATCCTCCGCGCTGCCGGCCGCGCTCTAGGAACCTCTCCGCGTTTCCCCGGCCCCGCCTTCCCGATCGGCTCGGCCGTCCACCACCCCTGACGCTCTTGCTTTCCGACGTGCATCCCCGAGTGGTTTGGGAAATTTTCCTACCAATGAAATCTTCCTACCTAAAATGCCGACGGAATCAGGGTAGGAAAATTTTGTTGGTAGGAAGATTTCCAACCACCGGATTCTCCTTTCTGAAATCGAACTCGATGGCGGATGCACCGCCCCGAACTCCATGAACCCCGCCACCTATCGCTCCCACCGCGATCTGCCACCGATCGCGGGCATCACCACCATCACCGACGCCGCGCGCATCGGCTTCGCGATCGACGAGTGCGTCGCGCGCCTGAAGCGCCACCACTGGGCCTTCCGCCGTCTCCACGAAATTTTCATCCATCGCCTCACCGCCGAGCCGATCTACGAGCTGAAAATGGGCTTCTCGCTCCACGCGCACTACTGCGCGGAGCACGCCGCCGCGTGGCGCGCGCGCGTCGGCGAGATGCGTGAACCGCCGCTCGGCCTCGACGTCGTGCCCGACGACGCGTTGGAGATTTTCTTCGACGAAATCCTCGCCGCCCCCGCGACCGAGCCGCTCCTCCTCGGCCTCTACGAAGTCGCGCTCCCCGCATTGCGCGACGCCCTGCGCCGCCACGTCGCCGAGACAAACCTCCTCGTTGATCACCCGAGTTTCCGCCTCTGCCGCTTCGCGTTGATCGAAGTCGATGAGATGATCGACTACGGCGCGCGTTGCCTCGCGCAGCTCGTCACGCCCGCGCAGCGCGCGGAGTTTTCCCCGTGGCTCGTGTTGCTCGCCGAATTTCTCGCCGCCGCCGGCTCGCTCGACGGGAGCACTCTCGCGGAGAACAAGTCCCCTTCACCGCCCGCGCCCGCGCGCCAGTTCTCCGCCACGCCGCGCGCCTTTGCCCGCGAGCCGCGCCGCGATGCGCGTTTCCCCGATCCTTACAACATGGGCGTCCACGCCGAGGTGTTTCTCTACGACCCGGCGATGCCGCCCGCGCCGAAGACGCTCATGATGTATTACAAGCGCCTCCGCGAAATCGACGTGCCCGAGATGATGGCCTCGATTCTCGCCGAGACGCCCGGCAAGCCGTGGGACTACACCGTCGCCATGACGCGCCAGCTCTGGGACGAGGCGCGCCACGCGATGATGGGCGAGGTCGGCTTCGTGCGCGCCGGCGTCGACTGGCAGGAATTTGTGCGCGTGAACTTCACCTGGTCGCTCGCGCTCAACACCCAGCTCACGCCCATCGAACGCCACGCCGTGCTCTACTTCATCGAGCAGGGCCTCATGCCGAAGACGGGCAAGCGCTTCGAGTGGGAGGTCGGCCTCGCTTCGGGCGACGCGTTTGCCGCGATGGTGCAGGACTACGATTGGGCCGACGAAGTCCTCCACGCGCGCATCGGCCGCGACTGGTTCGTGAAGGATTTCGGCGATCAAAAAGCCGCCATCGCCTACGGTGACGCGTGTTGGTCGAAGGTGCTCATCGACTGGCAAAGCTACCGCGACAAGAACCTCACGCAGCACGCCAACTGGTGGCCCGCCCTCTACCGTGAATGGTGCCGCGTGCAAAACACGACGCCCGACCCCGCCGTCCTCGCCTACGCGACCACCTACGCCACGGCGCGCGCGGACCTCCGCGAGCTGAGCGCGTCGGGGTAGCGATTTCTCGCGGTCGCTGCCGCCGTCGCTGCCAGTGGTCGCCGCCCGCGATCGCTTTCCCGCTCGACTCCCAACTCTCGGCTCTCCGCTCTCAGCTTCTCTTTCCATGCAGCACGTCTTCATCACCGGCGCGTCCGGCTTCATCGGCTCCAACCTCGTCGACCGGCTCCTCGCCGACGGCGTCAATGTCACCGGCTGGGATAACCTCTCCACCGGCCAGATCCGTTTCCTCGACGGCGCGCTCGCCCATCCGAACTTCAAACTCGTCCGCGGCGACAACCTCGATCTCCCCGCGCTCACGGCCGCGATGCGCGGCGCGGATTTCGTTTTCCACCTCGCCGCCAACGCCGACATCAAGGACGGCTGGTCGCACCCGCGAAAGGACCTCGAGCAAAACACCATCGCGACCTTCAACGTCCTTGAGGCCATGCGCGCGAACTCCGTGAAGCGCATCGCCTTTTCCTCGACCGGTTCCGTTTACGGCGAGGCCTACGTCACGCCCGACCAGCCCACGCCGGAGACCGATGCGTTTCCCATCCAGACCTCCCTCTACGGCGCCTCGAAAACCGCCGGCGAGGGCCTGCTCGCCGCCTACGCCGAGGGCGCGCAAATCGACGAGGCCTACGTCTTCCGCTTCGTTTCCATCCTCGGCGAACGCTATACGCACGGGCACGTTTTCGATTTCTACAAACAACTCGTCGAGCACCCCGGTCACCTCCGCGTGCTCGGCGACGGCACGCAGCGCAAGAGCTACCTCTACGTGCAGGATTGCGTCGACGCCATGCTCCACGTCACGCGCGCCCACACCGCGCGCGACGCGAAGCACCACACGCAAATCTACAACCTCGGCACACCCGAGTTCGTGCAGGTGAAGGACAGCATCGCCGCGATCTGCGCCGCACTCGGCCTCACGCCCCGGCTGGAATTCACCGGCGGCAACCGCGGCTGGATCGGCGACAACCCGTTCATCTTCCTCGACACGAAAAAAATCCAGTCCACCGGCTGGCGCGCGAAACTCACCATCGAGCAAGGCATCATCCGCACCCTCCGCTGGCTCGAAGCGAACCGCTGGGTTTACGAGGCCAGAAAGTAGTTTCCCGTCCGGTTTTTCCATCGGCTCCGTTCGCTCCATGAACATCGTCCTCACCGGCTCCAGCACCGGCATCGGCCGCGCGCTCGCCGTGCGCCTGCTCGCACGCGGCCACACCGTGTGGGGCCTCGCCCGCTCGGACCAATCTGACTTCGCCGCGCAACACTCGGGAAAATTTTTCGCCACACGCATCGATGTCGCCAACTGGGCCGACGTCGCCCGCGCCGCCACCGAGGTCGCCGCCGCGTGGTCGCACATCGACGCGCTCATCACCTGCGCCGGCGTGCAGGGTGAAGTCGCCCCCGCCCTCGCCGCCGATCCCGGCAACTGGTCCGCGACCGTGCGCGCGAATCTCGACGGCACCTTCTTCGCGCTGCGCGCCTTCGCGCCGCTGCTCGCGCGCGCGCCCGGTCGCCAAAAAATCATTTGTTTCTCCGGAGGCGGCGCGACCAAGGCGCGCGCGAATTTCTCCGCCTACGGCGTCGCGAAGACCGCCGTCGTCCGCCTCGTCGAGACCATCGCCGAGGAGGAGAAATCCCGCCCGCTCGACATCAACGCGCTCGCGCCGGGCGCCATCAACACGCGCCTCACCGACGAGGTGCTCGCGCTCGGGCCGGCCGTCGTTGGCGCCGGCGAGTTCGCCGCCGCGCAGCGCCAGAAAACTTCGTCCGCCGCCGATGCCGAGGCCACCCTCGCCAAGGCGCTCGACTGCGTGGAGTGGCTGCTCTCCTCGGCGAGCGACGGCATCAGCGGCCGCCTCATCAGCGCCCCGTGGGATCCGTGGGCGACGCTCGCCGCGCACCGCGAAGCGCTCGCGGCGAGCGATGTGTTTACCCTCCGCCGCATCGTGCCCGAGGAACGCGGCCAAAAATTTTGACGCGCACCCAACCGCTGCCTTCGGGTAGGGCGAACCACCCGCGGTGAGCCGTCGTGCGCGCCCGGCTCGG
>JBEANZ010000298.1:0-4805 GCA_041165185.1 Verrucomicrobiota bacterium
GCCACGCTCCACATCCGCGGCGAGCAGCGCTACACGGCGATGATCCTCCAGAATCTCCTCGAAAACGCCCGCAAGTATAACCGCCCCGGCGGCCGCCTCCGGCTCGCGGCGCGCATCGCGGGCGACGCCGTGATCCTCACCGTCGGCAACACCGGCCGCCCCATCGCACCCGCCGCGCAGGCGCGGATTTTCGAGCGCTTCCACCGCGGCGCCATCGGCGAAAACGTGCCCGGCTACGGCCTCGGCCTCAACCTCGCGCGCGAGCTCGCGCGGCTCCATGATGGGGACTTGCAACTCCTCCGCTCCGGTGATGACTGGACGGAATTCGAGGCGCGCTTCCGGCTCGCCGCCGCCCCGTCCGCATGAACCCGCCCTCCCCGTCCCGCCACCCGCGCGCGCGCCCCGGATTTCTCCGGTGGCTCGCGCTGGGCTGCGCGGCCGT
This sequence comes from Verrucomicrobiota bacterium, assembly GCA_041165185.1. Lineage (GTDB taxonomy): Bacteria > Verrucomicrobiota > Verrucomicrobiia > Opitutales > Opitutaceae > JBEANZ01. Next base: position 443 of record JBEANZ010000298.1, read on the forward strand.
CGCGGCGCTGCGCGGCGGGGACAGTTTTTTTGACCGGCTGCACGACACGTTAAGCGTGAGCTCCCCCGACGCCCACGCCCGCGCCCGGCTGAGCGGCGCGTTTGATTTTGAGGCCTACCGGCTCCCGCTCCCCGCGCCCGGTGTGATCCGCAGCGACGGCCCGGAGCTGTTTCAACCGCGGCTCACGCTGTTTCTCGACGCGCAGATCGGCGCCACCGCCTATGCGTTTGCGCAGGCCCGCTACGACCGCGGCTTCGATCCCGCGGAGGCCGGCGGCCGGCTCCGCCTCGACGAATACGCGCTGCGCCTCACGCCGTGGGCCGGCGCGCCGGTGCGTTTTCAGGTCGGCAAGTTCGCCACCATCGTCGGCAACTGGGCCGTGCGCCACGGCGGCTGGTCGGACCCGTTTGTCACCGCCCCCGCGCCCTACGAGGCGCTCACCGGCGTGTGGGATACCGAGGCCGTGCGCAGCGCCAACCAGCTCCTCCAATGGTCGCACGTGCGCCCCGGCCAGTCCGCCGCCGTCACCGCCATCGAGAAAGATCGCCGCCTCCCGATCGTGTGGGGGCCGAGCTACGCGGCGGGCGCGGCCGTCTCGGGCGAGGTCGGGCATTTCGGCTACGCCGCCGAGGTGAAAAACGCCTCGCTCTCCTCACGCCCCGAGCAATGGGAAGCCCGCGCCGTGGCCTTCGATCACCCGACGCTGAGCGCGCGCGTGCACTGGCGGCCGAGCGCGGTGTGGAACCTCGGCGCCTCCGCGAGCACCGGCAGCTATTTGGACCGGGCGGCCGGGCGCACCGTCGCGGCGGGCCGCACCCGCGGTGACTACCGGCAGACCGTCGTCGCGGCGGACGCCGCGTTTGCCTGGCACCACTGGCAGGCGTGGGCGGAGGTTTACGCCGCGCGCTTCGCCATCCCCACCCTCGCGCACGCCGACACGCTCTCCTACTACGTCGAGACGCGCTACAAGTTCACGCCGCACCTCGCCGGCGCCATCCGCTGGAACCAACAACTCTACGGCCAGGTGCCCGAACGCGGCGTCAACCACACGTGGGGCCGCGACCTGTGGCGCGTGGATTTCGCGCCGGCGTGGCGCTTCACGCCGCACGTCCAGCTCAAGCTCCAATACAGCCTCCAACGCGGCGACGCCGCCCCGCGCGCCGCCGCGCAAACCTGGGCCACGCAACTCACGCTCCGCTTCTGAGCGGGCGGCTGGCACGACGACGCGATGACGTGACGGCGCGGCGGCTTGACTGCGGGGCGGCGTGCGTGCGCGACGCGACGCAGAGCAACGCGGACGGTAACGGGCGCGTTACCCTTCGCCGCTTCGCCGCCGCGACGCGCGCCCCGTAGCGTCGGCGCATGGCCCCTCGCCTCCCCCGCATCGCACCCGCCGCGCGCACCGACGCGCCGCGCGCGGTGGAGCGAGCCGCGAGGCACGCCCTCCCCTTGGCACCCAGCAAGCGCCCGACGCAGGCCAGCGGTGCGAACAACACCGCCGACCCCGCCCCCGCGGCGGGCGACGCAGTCCCGTAGAACCGTAAGGACAAACCCGCGGGGCGTGGTGTGGTGCCGCGCCCCGCGGCCAGCGGAACGGGCTGACGGTCGTGCGATTGCCTTCGGGAAAAGCCGCGCGCGGCGAAAAAACGTCCGGCAAACGCCACGACCCACGCGTGAACCAAACTGCGGCGAACCGGCGGGTGTGTCTCGGCTCCGCGACCCATGGTGCTCGGGGGGGGACTCGAACCCCCATGCTTTTAGGCACAGGCTTCTGAGACCTGCGTGTCTACCAGTTCCACCACCCGAGCGGCGGGCTCGGGACCACACACCCCGCCGTCTCCCCGCGCAAGGAAATTGATTTCCCTCGCCGGAACGCCGCCGCACACTCCCGCCCGCCAATGAAAAAAGACGCAATCCTCGCGAAAATCAAAACCGAGAAAGTCATCGCGCTCATACGCGCCGACAATCCCGACGGCCTCCTCGATTGCGCCAAGGCCCTCGCCGCCGGCGGTCTCACCAGCATCGAGCTCACGATGACAACCCCCGGCGCGATCCGCATGTTGGAAAAGGCGACCGCCGAGCTCCCCGATTTCCTCTTCGGCCTCGGCACCGTGCTCGACGCCGAGACCGCCCGCATCGGCCTCCTCGCGGGCGCCAAGTTCATCGTCACCCCCGCGCTCCGACCCGATGTGATTACGCTCTGCCGCCGCTACAGCGTGCCGGTTTTTTGCGGCGCACTCACCCCCACGGAAATCCTCGCCGCCTGGGAAGCTGGCGCCGACGCCGCGAAAATTTTCCCCGCCGAGTTTTTCGGCCCTGCCTACATCAAGTCCGTCAAGGCCCCGCTCCCCCACGTCGAGATGGTCCCCACCGGCGGGGTGAACGAAAACAACGTCGGCGACTTCATCCGTGCCGGTGCCTTCGCGACCGCCGCCGGCAGTTCCCTCGTCGAGGCGAAGGCGTTGAAGGAAAAAAACTGGCCCGCGATCACCGCGAAAGCCCAGGCCTTCGTCGCGGCGGTGGCGGCGGCGCGGTAGCGGCCTGCCGTCAGCCAAGCTGCCACCCCAATCAACACGTTGCTTCGACCGTCAGCAGATGGGCTACGCGATTCATGTAATCTCTGCGCTGTTCACGATTCCACCAGACAAAACGGTGGCGGCGCTTGCAGCGGTAAGACAGCTCGCGGGCCAAGAAACGTGTGGTGCGACCGAGGAGAAGCACTTCATGTGGATTCAACAGTCGTCCGCCTTTGTGTCGGCAAGTTCACTTGAGGAAGCGTTGGAGGCATGGCGTTGGCGTGCACAGCTCGATGGGGCAGGTGGCGTCGCCGAACTCGAATTTCTGGGTGATAACCTGGGTGACGAGGACCTGTTGTTCCGTGCGTTGGCACCGTATGTCGACGACGGCTCCTCCATTGTCGTGGTGGGCGAAGACGGTGCGATTTGGCGCTGGCATTTCAGGAACGGAGCCGTGTCCCGCCAAGATGGAGTGATTTCGTTCATCGGATGAACTGGACCCGCCGCCCGCCCGACAGCGTCGCGTTCATCGCACGCACCCACGGGCTCGTCGGCGCCATCGCGCTCGGGTCCGTCGCGGTGCTCCACCTCGTTTCGCGCGGGCTCCCCGGCATCGCGTTCGGCCCGCGCACCTACGCCATCGCGCTCGGCATCGCGGCGCTCTACCTCGTGGGCGGCGCGATGGTCTGGTTCGGCACGCCGCTCGGCCGGTTCGCCAATCTCCTCTGCTCCCTGCTCTACCTCGCCCGCCCCGGCCTCGGCGATCAGGTCTGGCGCCTCGCGCGCAGCGCGGAATTCAAGGCGCATTTCGACCGGCGCCGCCCGCCCACGCCGTAGCGGGTGCTCGGCGCGCCTGCGCCCGCGCCTACAAAAACTGCGCCACGTCCGGGATGCGTTTCGCGCGCCGGCCCGCGGCGTCGCGCGTGAAATACGGCTCTTCCTCCGGCGTCACCTCCACCTCCTCCTCGCCTTCCTGCTCCTCGTCGTCCTCGAGTTCGTCCGTGCTGCGCTTCTCGCCGTCCTTGGTCGTCACGAACCACTCCTTGTCCTCGTCAAACGCGTGCGACATCCGCCGCGCCTGCGGCTCCAGCACGAGCGCCGGATTGCGCACCACCCCGCCCTTCACGAACTCAAACAGGCACGGGATAAACTGATCCCGGTAGCGCGCCTGAAAATCGCTCAGCCACTTGTTCGCGACGCCCTCGCGCCGGTTGAGCAGCACCACATCCGAGAAATGCACGCACGCGTCGAACCACGCCAGCAACGGCGGATGCTTCTCCGCGAGCTGGCAGTTCACCACGCACAACACCCGCGCCAGCTCCGCTCCCCGCGCCGCGAGCCACCCCACCAACGCCTCCAACTGGTCCACCGGGTTGCGCCGTCCATCCGCGACGAAAAACACTTTCTTCGCCCCCGCGGGCCACTCCGCCGCGATCGTGTTTTCCTCCGTCCATCTCCAGCGCGCGACCGCGCCGAGCTTTTCGTCCGCCGCGCTCGCCGCCTCGCTCTCGGCGAGGAGCACCGCCGCCGGCTCCGCCGCGTCCAGCCCCGCCGCGATCAAGTCCGCGACGACTTCGCGGCGCCCCGATCCGGCCGCGCCGAGCACGAAATAAACAAGAGGTTTTTCGGTTTTCATTTTTCCGCCCGCAGAAAACGCCAACCGCGCCCGCGACGCCAGCCCCGTTCCGCCGCCACCGTCATCCCCTCGCCGCCGCGCCGCCTCAAGACGGGTTCTTCGTTATTATTCCGTGGATCTAAGCCGGAAGTGTGCAGTAGGAGCTGGATTTTAGGTGGCAAAAGCGGGGCGATTTTCGACTGCATTGCAGTTGGGGAAAGGCGACAGGATT
>JBEANZ010000299.1:0-18837 GCA_041165185.1 Verrucomicrobiota bacterium
CCGCACCGGCTCCCGCTGCAGCCAAGACCGCAAAACCCGCCGCCAAACCCGCCGCCGCTCCGGCCGCCAAGAAATAATTCGCAGAACCCGCACCCATGAAACTGCAAGTTTTCAATTCCGACGGCACGTCGAGCACCGAACAGGAGTTCGGTCTCCCCGTGTTCGAGGGCGACAAGGGCCTGCAAGCCCTCAAGGAAGTCATCGTCGCCATCAACGCCAACAACCGTCAGGGCACCCACTCCACCAAAACCCGTGGCGAAGTCCGCGGCGGCGGCAAGAAGCCATGGCGTCAGAAGGGCACCGGTCGGGCACGCGCCGGATCCATTCGCTCTCCCCTGTGGTCGGGCGGCGGCGTCGTTTTTGGCCCCAAGCCCCGCGACTACTCCAAGAAAATCAACGACAAGGTGAAAGCGCTCGCCTTCAGCCGCGCGCTCTTTGACCGCGCGGTCGCCGGCGAACTCGCCGTAATCGAAAAATTCGAGTTTGCTCAGGCGAAGACCAAGGTCGCCGCCCAAGTCGTCACCCGGGTAGCCCCCCTCGGCAAGGTCTTGCTCGTCGACGCCCCGTTTGCGCCCGCCGCGCATCAGGCGATCCGCAATATCGAACGCGTTTTCCTCCAGGAAGCCGCCAAGCTCAACTCCCTCGATCTGGCAAAATACAAGAAGATCGTCGTGAGCACCAAGGCACTCGAGGCGATCCTCGCTCGCGTCAACGGAGGTAAAAACTGATGAACGCCAACCGAGTCCTCAAGACCGTCCGCCTCACCGAGAAGGCCAGCAAGCAGAGCGCCGAGCTCGGCCAATATACCTTTGAGGTCTATTACGAGGCTAACAAGCACCAGATCGCGCAGGCCGTCGAGGAGACCTTCAAGGTCACCGTCCGCCGCGTGAACGTCCAAAACTACCGCGGCAAGAACAAGAAGGGCCGCAGCGGCCAGCCCAGCAAGACCTCCGACTACAAGAAGGCCATCGTCACTCTCAAGGCCGGCGACAAGATCGAGCTCGTCTAACCGCGACGCCCACCACGGAGAAACACCACCATGCCCATCCATTCCTTTCGCCCGCTCACGCCCTCCGGCCGCTTCACCTCCCTCAACATGGAGGAAGGCCTGTCGAAGGAGCGCCCGCAGCGCGCCCTCACCGAGCGCAAATACAAGACCGGCGGCCGCAACGTTTACGGTCGCGTCACCTCCCGGCATCGTGGCGGCGGTCACAAGCAGCTGCTCCGCATCATTGATTTCAAGCGGAACGTTCTCGACCTACCCGCCCGCGTGCAGGCCATCGAGTATGATCCGAACCGCAGCGCCAACATCGCGCTCGTCGCCTACTCGGACGGCGTGAAGAAATACATCATTGCCCCGAAGGGATTGAAGCCCGGCGCGACCATCGTCGCGTCCAATAAGGCCACGACGAACGACTTCATCGTCGGCAACAACTTCCCTCTCGCGATCATCCCACCCTCCACGCTCGTCCACTGTGTCGAGCTTGTCCCCGGTCGCGGCGCGAAGGTGGCCCGCGGTGCCGGCACAAGCCTTGAGCTGGTCGCCATCGAGGGGGATTCCGCCACGTTGAAAATGCCGTCCGGCGAACTTCGCCGTGTCCATGCCAACTGCCGCGCCACCATCGGCGAAGTCGGCAACGGCGACCACAATCAGCAGTCGCTCGGCAAGGCCGGTCGCAAGCGCTGGCTCGGCGTGCGTCCCACCGTCCGTGGTATGGCGATGAACCCCGTCGACCACCCCAACGGCGGCGGCCAGGGTAAGTCCAAAGGCGGCGGCGGTCGCCAGCACCTCGTTTCGCCGTGGGGCCAGCTCGCCAAGGGCTTTGTCACCCGTCGCCGGTCCAAACTGTCGAACTCGCAAATCATCACCCACCACAACGGCCGCAAGCCGCGTGGTCAGAAGTAACCCCTCCCTTCCCGCACCATGGCACGTTCCATCAAAAAAGGTTTCTTCGTCGACTACCACCTGCTCGAGAAAATCGAGAAGGCCGTCAAATCCGGGGCCAAGAAGCCGATCCAAACTTGGTCCCGTCGCTCGACCATCACGCCCGATTTCATCGGCCACACGTTTAGCGTGCACAATGGCAAGGCGTTTATCGCCGTCTACGTCACCGAAAACATGGTCGGCCACAAGCTCGGCGAGTTCGCCCTCACGCGCACGTTCAAGGCCCACGGCGGTATGACGCGCAAGGAAATCTAAGTTCGCGCCCGACGCCGTCCGTCCTCCCCGCATGAATCTCAGGTCAACCATCCGTCATCTTGTCCGCGCCTTTACGGCCGCGGTCGCGACGGCCTGCGGCCTGATGCTGGCGGCGCCCACGTCGCTGTCGGCTGCGCCGTTGGCGAACGTTGCCGCGATCCGGGCAACCGGTGCTGCGGATCTCGTCCTACTGGATCACGGCTTCGATGCCGGGTTGCGTCAGGGCATGGTCTGCCGCGTCACCCGTGCTCGCGCCGAGATCGCCGAGATTGTCGTCGTCGGGGTCCGCGAAAACTGCGGAGCCGCGCTGATTACGAGCCTGTCACCCAAACAATCCATTCGTGCCGGCGACCTCGTCGGCGTGAAGATTCTCAAAACCTAATATCACACCAACCTAAAGGGCAGGGTGCCTCGCACCGCTGTCGCCGCCCCCGGCGGAATCCCACCACCACCATGGAAGTCCAAGCCCTCACCCGCAACGCCCGCATGTCACCAAAAAAGGTGCGCGAGGTTGCCCGCACCATACAAGGCCGCCGCGCTGACCTGGCGCTGGAGTATCTTAACCTGATCCCGCGCAAGTCCGCCCGCCTGATCGCCAAGACGCTCAAGAGCGCGATTGCCAACTCTGAGAACGACGAGAAGCGCAATGTCTCCGCCGACAAGCTCACGGTGAAGTTCGCCCTCATCGAAAATGGTCCCGTCCTCAAACGCTTCAAGGCCGCCGCCCGCGGTTCGGCCGCACCACGCCGCAAGAAGATGTCCCACATCCGCATCGTCCTGACCGACGGCACACCCAACTCCTGATCCTACCGCCACCATGGGCCAAAAAACCAATCCGACAGGCTTTCGTCTCGCCGTCCGCCGCAACTGGCAGTCCCGCTGGTTCGCCAGTAAGAAGGAATTTCCGAAGCTCCTCCTCGAGGACCAGATCATCCGCACCAAGCTGATGGAGAAACTGAAGCAGGCGTCCGTGCCGCGCATTTTCATCGAGCGCGCCTCGAACCGCGTTCGCGTTAAGATTTACACTGCCCGTCCCGGTATCGTCATCGGCCGCAAGGGCCAAGAGATCGAGAAAATCAAGGACGAGTTGGCCAAACTCACCGGCAAAGAAATCCTCCTCGATATTCAGGAGGTCAAGAAACCCGAAATCGAGGCCGCGCTGGTCGCCGAGAATGTTGCGCTACAACTGGAGCGCCGCATCGCGTTTCGTCGCGCGATGAAGAAAGCCGTCGAAATGGCCATGGCGCTCGGCGCCGAGGGCATCCGTATCCAGTGCTCGGGTCGCCTCGGTGGTGCCGACATCGCCCGCCGGGAATGGCAGCGCAAGGGCCGCGTGCCGTTGCACACCCTCCGCGAGAACATCGACTACGGCTTCTGCGAAGCCCTCACCGTCTACGGCAAGATCGGCATCAAGTGCTGGATCTGCAAGAAAGAGGCCGACAACAACTGAGCCGCGTTCCCCGCGCATTATTTCAAACTAGGAGCACACTCCCATGGCAGCTATTTCTCCCGCCCGCACCAAATATCGGAAATCGATGAAGGGCAAAAACGTCGGCAATGCCAAGCGTGGCAACACGCTCGCGTTCGGCGAATTCGGCCTCCAGTCCCTGACCCGCGGCCCGATGACGGGCCAGCAGATCGAGGCGGCCCGCGTCACGATTTCCCGGCACCTCAAGCGCAAGGGCAAACTCTGGATCCGGGTGTTTCCGCACAAACCGGTAACCAAGAAGCCCGCCGAAGTGCGCATGGGCCAGGGCAAAGGCCCTGTGGAATACTACGTCGCCGTTATCCGCCCAGGTGCGGTCCTCTTCGAACTCGCTGGCGTGCCGCTGACTGTCGCCAAGGAGGCGTTTCGCCTCGCCGACGCCAAGCTTCCTTTCCACTGCCGTTTCATCGCCCGTGAGGGCGGCGAAGTCTGAGCAGAAATTTTCCAACCCGTCCGACCATGACTTCGAAAGAAATCCGCGATCTCTCGCCCGACGAGATCACCACCAAGCTCCGCGAAATCCACGCCGAGCTACTCCAGTTGCGCCTGCGTAAAAACACCGGCCAGGTCGAGAAACCGCATTTGTTGCGCGTCCATCGGAAGGACATTGCACGCCTTGAGACCATCTTGGTCGAAAAGAAGCACGCCAAAGCCCCCGCCGCCGCCTGAACCCGTTTTCGATTTTCGCCTCCCGTCGATTCCGTCCGGTGCCTCGCCGACGGACTTCGCCCAGCGAAAATCACGACTCCTAAATCGAAAATCTTCCCGCCATGTCCACCGCTCTTCCCGGCCAGCGCAATTCGCGCCGCACCCAGCTCGGTTTTGTTTCCAGCCGTTCCGGCGACAAAACCGTCAAGGTCACCGTCGCCTATAAAACGCCCCACCCTCTCTACCACAAGGTCGTCAACCGCCAGACGGTCCTCCACGTCCATGACGAGAAAAACGAGACCAAGGTCGGCGATAAGGTGGAGGTGATGGAAACCCGCCCCCTGAGCCGCCTCAAGCGCTGGCGCATCATCGCTATTATCCAGAAGGCCGTCACCACCGATGCCGTCGCGATTACCGAAGCCGATGTCGCGGCCGCCGTTCCCACCAAGACCACCAAGGCCAACGAGACCGCCGCCCCCGCGCCGGTGCCCTCCGCCTGATCCGCTCCACCCTCAAACGCTCCACCGGAGACTGCCATGATTCAACTGCGCTCGATTCTCGAGGTTGCCGATAACACCGGCGCCCGCAAAGCCGCCTTCATCCAACGGATGGGGCAGCAGACCTTCTACGCCCACGTCGGCGACATCGTCACCGTGCACATCAAGGAAAGCACCACCGACGCAACGGTGAAGAAAGGCGAAGTCCATAAGGCCGTCGTCGTCCGCACCAAGGCTCCGGTCCGCCGCGCCGATGGCAGCTACCTGCGCTTCGACAGCAACGCCATCGTCATCATCGACGCCACGAACAATCCCAAAGGCACCCGCATCTTCGGTCCCGTCGCCCGCGAGCTGCGCGCGAAGAACTTCATGAAGATCATCTCGCTCGCTCCGGAGGTCCTCTAACATGGCCGCAAAATTCCACATCAAGCGCAACGACCAGGTCGTCGTCATCGCCGGCTCCCACAAGGGCAAGTCCGGCAAGGTCCTTGAAATCCTCGCTGCCAAGTCGCGCGCCCGCATCGAAGGCGTCGCAATGATCAAGCGGCACCTCAAGAAATCCCCCGAGCACCCGCAGGGCACCATTGCCGAGCGCGAAGGCTCCATCCACGTCTCGAACCTCATGCTCCAGGCCGTCTACGACGCCAGCACCAAGCGGAAAAAAGCCGACGCCCCCGCCGCCTAAGCCCGCGCCCCTCGTCCACCCTCCTCCCAACCACACCTTCGCTTCCGGGTCGGAAATCCGGTCGCCACCTCCATGAGCTACGTCCCCGTCCTAAAGAAACATTATATCGAGCAGGTCATCCCCGCGCTCGTGAAGAGCCGCGGCTACAAGAACATCCACCAGATCCCGAAACTGGTGAAGATTAACATCAACACCGGCATCGACGCGGATGCCGACAAGAACCAGATCGCCGATATCGCCCGCGACATCGCGGCCATCGCCGGCCAAAAGCCCGTCCTCAACCGCTCGCGCAAGGCCATCGCGAATTTCAAGCTGAAGGAAAACCAAGTCGTCGGCTGCGCCGTCACTCTCCGCTCCAACAATATGTGGGAATTCCTCTACCGCCTGCTCGCGGTCGCGCTCCCCACCATCCGCGATTTCCGCGGCGTTCCCTCCAAGCTCGATGGCCAGGGCAACTACAGCCTCGGCGTCACTGACCACGCGATCTTCCCGGAAATCACCGTGGAGAATCTTAAGAAGCACATCGGTCTCGACATCACTATCGTCACCACCGCGGAGACCGACGACGAGGCGCGCGAACTCCTTCGCTTGCTCGGGATGCCGTTCCGCCGGATCGAGTCCGTCCCCGCCAAGCCCGTCGCCGCCTGATTTTTCCCACCATGCCCAAGACCTCCGCCATCCAGCGCAACGAAAAGCGCAAGCGCCTCTCGGCCAAATTCGCCAAGGTGCGCGCCGAGCTGAAGGCCGTCCTCGCCAACGCCGCCACGACCGACGTCGAATTTTTCGCCGCCCAGAAGAAACTGCAGCGCCTCCCGAAGAATTCCGCCATCGAACGCGTGCGCAACCGTTGCTCCCTCAGCGGCCGCCCCCGCGGCTTCAAGCGCAAGTTCGGCGTCTCCCGCCTCACCTTCCGCGAACTCGCCCTCGCCGGCAAAATCCCCGGCGTCACCAAGTCTTCCTGGTAAATTTTCCACCGGCTACGGGGGTATTTGCGCCACCGGCGCAAGGGATATGACCCGCAGCCATTGTTCACCCACCCGCATCCACCATGACCGACCCGATCAGCGACTTCCTCACGCGCCTGCGCAACGCCAGCAAGGCGCGCCTCGACGAGTGCGTCCAACCGCACTCCACCCTCAAGGCCGCCATCGCCGCCATCCTGAAGGCCGAAGGCTACATTACCGACCACGGTGATTCCATCGACGCCGCCGGGCACAAGACCCTCGTCATCAAGATGAAATATGTCGACGGCGCCCCCGCCATCACCGGCATCACGCGCGTCTCCACCCCCGGTCGCCGTCTCTACGCCCGCTACACCGAGATCCCGCGCGTCCTCAACGGCCTCGGCATCGCGATCATCTCGACCTCGCGCGGCCTGATGAAGGACGCCGACTGCCGCCGCCACAAGGCCGGCGGCGAACTCCTCTGCAATGTCTGGTAACCCGGAACCCACACCATGAGCCGCATCGGCAAACAACCCGTTCCCATTCCCGACAAGGTGAAAGTCACCGTCGCCGAATCCACCATCCACGTCGAAGGCCCCAAGGGCAAGGTCTCGAAGCAGTTCGCCCCCGTCGTCAAGTTCGTGATCGCCGACCGGAAACTCACGGTCTCCCCGACCGAGCAGACCCGCTTCGCCAACGCCATGTATGGCACCGCCCGCTCCATCATTGCGGGAATGGTCAAGGGCGTGACTGACGGCTACGTCAAGGACCTTGAAATCCAAGGCGTCGGCTTCAAGGCCAACCTCAAGGGCACGACCCTCGACCTCGCGCTCGGCTACTCCCACCCGATCCTGATGGAGATCCCCGCCGGGATCAAAGTCACGGTCACCGACCAGACCAAGGTCAAGGTCGAGGGTGCCGACAAACAACTCGTCGGCAAGATCGCCACCGAGATCCGCAGCTACTACCCGCCTGAGCCCTATAAAGGCAAAGGCGTCCGTTTCGTCGGCGAACGCGTCCGCCGCAAGGAAGGCAAGACCGTCGCCTAACGTCCAACCCACGAACCCATTTCGCTCCCATGAGCAACACCATCCGCAAAGCCGATCTCCTGCAAAAACGCCGCTGGCGCATTCGCAAGAAAGTCAATGGCACCGCGCTCCGCCCCCGCCTCGTCGTCCGCTTCAGCGGCAAGCACATCTATGCACAGGCGGTCAACGACGACCTCGGCGCCACCTTGGTCTCTGCCAACTCGCTCAACGCCGGCCTTCGCGAGCAAAAGCTGAAGGCTAACATCCCCAGCGCAAAAATCCTCGGCCTCGCCTTCGCCACCAAGGCCAAAGCCGCCGGGCTCACCACTGTCGTCTTCGACCGCGCCGGCGCCCCCTACCACGGCAAAGTGAAAGCGTTCGCCGAAGCCGCCCGCGAAGGCGGCCTCATATTCTAACACCACGCATGAGCACCGATTCCACTCCCGCGGCCGAGACCGCCCCCATCGACCCCGCCGCCACGACCGCCTCCGCGCCGGACGCCGCACCTGCGCGCGAGCAACGCGCGCCTCGCCAGTTCAACCGTGGCGGCCAGGGCGGCAACCGCGGTCCCGGCGGAAACCGTGGCCCGCGCCGCGACAACCGCGACCAGAATCCCGAGGGCGACGGTCCCTCGATGATCGAGAAGGTCGTCTTCATCAACCGTTGCGCCAAGGTCGTGAAGGGCGGACGCCGCTTCTCCTTCGCCGCGCTCGCCGTTGTTGGCGATGGCAAGGGCCGCGTCGGCATCGGCTACGGCAAGGCCAACGAAGTCCCCGACGCCATCAAGAAGGGCACCGCCAACGCCCACAAGCACCTCGTCACCGTGAAGCTCAAGGGCGACACGATTCCGCACGACGTCCTCGGCGAACGCGACGGCGGTCGCGTCCTCCTCAAGCCGGCCTCGCCCGGCACGGGCCTCATCGCCGGCGGTGCCGTTCGCGCCGTCTTGGAGGCTGCGGGTGTCAAGAACGTCCTCACCAAGTCGATGGGCTCCAGCAACCATATCGCCGTCGTCCACGCGACCCTCGCCGCTCTCCTCCAGCTCCGCCTCGCGGCGGATATCACCAAGCTCCGCGCCGCCAACTAAGCCGGCCCCACCACTCCGAGTCGCGCTCGCCCCTGCGAGCGTGGCGCCCAATATAGGAAATCCCATGAAACTCCACGAACTGAAGAACGTCCCCGGTGCCGTGCACCGCAAGAAGCGCGTCGGCTGCGGCGAAGGCGGCGGCCACGGCAAGACCTCCGGCCGCGGCGGCAAAGGCCAGACCGCGCGCTCCGGCGGCAGCATTCGCCCCGGCTTCGAAGGCGGCCAGATGCCGCTCTACCGCAAGCTCCCGCACCGCGGCTTCAACAATTACAATCACCGCGTCGAAATCGCCGTCCTCAACGTCGGCGACCTTGCCCGCCTCGACGCCGCCGTGACTGAAGTCGACGCCACCGCCCTCGCCGCCGCCGGCCTCCTTCGCCACGGCGAAACCCGCGTCAAGATCCTCGGCGACGGCGAACTCGCCCGCTCCCTCAAGGTCACGGCCGCCAAATTCTCCGACTCCGCCAAGGCCAAGATCGAAAAGGCCGGTGGGCAGGCCGTCGTCGGCTGACGGCCAACCAGTTTTGGTCTATGGTTTTTGGTTGAGGATTGGGAACCAGCGGCGCCCGCCGCCGCCTGATCGCTTCCTGTTGAATCATAAATCGTAAATCATAAATCTCCTCCCGTGTTTTCCGCGTTCACCAACTCCCTGAAAATCCCCGACCTGCGCTCGCGGATTTTCTACACGCTGTCGCTGCTGTTCGTCGCGCGCGTTGGCGCCCACATTCCTCTCCCCGGCATCGATCCGAAACCGCTGCAGGCGTTCTTCGCGGATCAGTCGTCGGGCGGCGCCAGCGCGCTCGTCGGTCTCTACAACATGTTTACCGGTGGCGCGCTCATCAAGGGAGCCGTCTGCGCGCTGGGCATCATGCCCTACATCAGCGCCTCGATTATTTTTCAGTTGATGACGGCGGTGGTGCCGCAGCTCAGCCGCCTGCAGCAGGAAGGCGATGTCGGTCGCCAGAAACTCACCCAGTATACCCGTTATGCGACCGTGATCATCTGCCTTATTCAGGGAGCCATGCTCCTCGGCGCGCTCGAAAACCCGGAAAAACTCTTCCAAGGCTTCGACGTCAGCCGCTACGGCCAAATCGTTATCATCAGTAAGTGGAGCTTCCTCGTTACCTCGGTGATCTTCATGACGGCCGGCACGATGGTGCTCATGTGGCTTGGCGAACAGATTACCCAACGCGGCATCGGCAACGGAACCTCGATGCTCATTACCGTCGGCATCCTCGCCGACATCCCCGGCGCGGCCGTCGCCACCTACAAGCTTTTCGTCAAGCCCATCGGCACCGGCCCGAGCCTCGGACTCCCGCAAGCCGCTATCATGATCGCGCTGTTTGTCGCGGTCACAATGGGCATCATCGCGGTGGTCCAAGGCCAACGGAAAATTCCGGTGCAATACGCCAAGCGCGTCGTCGGCAACAAGGTCATGGGCGGCCAGAGCTCCTTCCTCCCGCTCAAGGTCAACTACTCCGGCGTCATGCCCGTAATTTTCGCCAGCGCAATCCTGTTGTTTCCCCAGCAGATTTTCCAACTGGTCGGTGCGAAGTATAACCAAAAGTTCCTGCTGGAGATGGCGTCCATCCTCGTCCCCGGCCACTGGGCTTACTATATCACCTACACGACCCTCATCCTGTTTTTCAGCTATTTCTGGGTCTCCGTCATGTTCAAGCCCATCCAGATCGCCGATGATTTGAAGAAATACGGCGGCTACATCCCCGGCGTCCGTCCGGGTGAACCCACCGCGCAGTTCCTCGATTTCATCATGACACGCCTCACGCTCGCCGGTGCGGTGTTCCTCACTGCCATCGCGGTGATGCCCGACCTGTTGCTCTACAACCTTTCCGTCCCGCAACGCATCGCCTACTTCTTCGGCGGCACCGGCATGTTGATCACGATCGGCGTCATCCTCGACACGATGCGCCAGATCGAGACGTTCCTCCTCCAGCGGCACTACGATGGCTTCCTCCGCAAGGGGCGAATCAAGTCGCGCAGCGCCAACCCCCAGGGCGGAATTACGGGCGAGGCGTTGAGCCAAGAAGCCGTGATGAAAATCGCGATTCCGATGCTTGGCCTCCTCGTCCTCGGCACCGCGATTTGGGCCTACAAAGCCTTCCTGCGATAGTTCTTTACTCCGGTCGCGATGGCCCCAACCTCCGACCTCTTTTCCCGCTGCGGCCCTCCCGGCCGCGGCAAGTTCCTTCTCCTCGGTTCGCCCGATTTTCACTCTGAAAACCTGTTGAACTGCGGTCGTTCTTTGAAACTTGAGCACGTCTCTCCCGCCCGCCTCACGCGGCCGGAGATTTCGCGCCGCCCGGCCTCGGCTACGGTGGAACAAATGAATCGACTGGCGCTGCTGCGCCGCTGGTTCTTTGCGCGCAAACCCGATGCGGGATTCCTGCTAACGGAATTCCCGGCTACGCTGCTCCAAGCTCTGGTGTTGGATGAATGGCTTGAGGCCCGTGACGAAGCGCTCCATGCGGTCGTCGCTGGCCGCGGTTCCGACGAGTCCGTCGTCTCACACTATCGCACGCTCGGTCTCCTTTGCGAGGCCGGCAAACTCGCCGCATGAGCGCGATACCGATCAAAGACAGGATCGGCATCGCCAAGATGCGCGAGGCGTGCGCCGTCGCCGCCACCGTGCTTGAACAGCTCAAGCCCCTCGTGCGGCCCGGCGTCACGACGCAAGACTTGGAAGAAGCGGGCCGCGACTGGATCGCGCGCCTCGGAGCCCGCAGCGCCTGTCACGGTTATCAACACAGCGGTCGCCGCTACCCGGCGCACACCTGCATCTCGGTGAACGACGAAGTCGTCCACGGCATCCCCTCGTTCCGACGCGTCCTCCGCGACGGCGACATCGTTTCCCTCGATATTGTCGTCTGGCACGGAGGCTATATCGGCGATAACGCCTTCACCGCCTCGGTGGGCCCAGTGTCACCGGCCGTCGAAAAGCTCCTCCGCGTCACCCGCGAGGCGCTCGCCCTCGGCATCCGTCAGGCCCAGGTCGGCAACCGGATCGGCGACATCTCCGGGACCATTCAGCAGTTCGTCGAGGCGCACGGCTTCAGCGTCGTCCGCGACATGGTTGGCCACGGCGTCGGCACCTCGCTTCACGAGCCCCCCGAGATTCCGAATTTCGGTAAGCGCGGCACGGGGCAAAAAATCCTCCCCGGCATGACCCTCGCCATCGAGCCGATGGTAAACCTCGGCGCCTATAAGACCAAGACGTTGTCCGATGGCTGGACGGTCGTCACCGCCGATGGCACCCCTTCCGCGCACTACGAACATACCGTCCTCACCACCGAACGCGGCCCCGAAATCCTCACCGTTCCGCGACCTGTCCCCGCTCAAGTTTCAGTCTGACCTCTCCCGACTCTCCCAATTTTCATCATTCAACTCTCAACCTAACTTACCATGCCTCGTCTCCTCGGCGTCGAAATTCCCGCGAAAAAGAAAGTCGCGTATTCCCTCCGTTACATCAACGGCATCGGCCCCACGCGCGCCGACCTGCTGGTCAAGGAAGCCGGCCTCAACCCGGACATGCGCGCTCAGGACCTCACCGAGGAGCAGCTCAATAAGATCCTCAACCTCATCACCGAGCACAAATGGGTCCTTGAGGGCGACCTCCGCCGCGAGCTCGCCGGAAACTTGAAGCGCCTCCAGGCGATCAACTGCTATCGCGGTGTCCGCCACCGCCGCAGCCTGCCCGTCCGCGGCCAGCGCACCTCCACCAACGCCCGCACCCGCAAGGGCCCGCGCAAGACCGTTGGCGTCACCAAAGCCAAGGAAGAATAAGATCCCGTCGCGCCCCGCGCCCTTAACACCACACTCACATGGCCGAAGAAAAGTCCGCACCCAAGAAAGAGAAACCGGCGAAGTCCGCCGCGCCCGCCGCCCCCGCGGCCGAGGCTCCCGCCGCCACCCCCGCAGAAAAGAAGGCCAAGGGCCTCAAGGCCGCCGCCGATAAGGCCGCTGGCAATCCCCCCGAAGCCGTCGGCGCTGCGCCGGCCGCCAAACCCGCCGCGACCGACAAGCCCGTCGAGCTCGTCGGCGGCGTCGCCCGCCAGCCCACCGCCGAGGAACTCCTCAAGGAGGAGATCGGCGAGATCAAGGTCCGCAAGGCCAAGGGCTCGAAGCACGTCACCTCCGGTGTCGTCAACGTCCTCGCCTCCTTTAACAACACCATCGTCTCAATCACCGACCAAAAAGGCGCGGTCATCGCGTGGTCCTCCGCCGGCAAATGCAATTTCCGCGGCTCCCGTAAATCCACCGCCTATGCCGCGCAGGTTGTCGCCCAAGACGCCGCCCGCAACGCCATGTCGCACGGCTTGAAGGACATTGTCATCCGCGTTTCCGGTCCCGGTCTCGGCCGCGACTCGGCCATCCGCGCCCTTCAGGCCATCGGCCTCGAAATCCTCTCGATTGTCGACGTCACGCCCATCCCGCACAACGGGTGCCGCCCCCGCAAACGCCGTCGCGTCTAAGGAAAAGGCTGAAGGACTGAAAAGCTGAAGGACTGAACCCCGACGGCCGCCAGTCCCCGGCCATCCACACCGCTCCTTATTTTTAGTCCTTCAGCCCTTCAGTCCTTCAGCCCTTTATCCATCATGGCTCGCTACACCGGCCCCACCACCCGCATCAGCCGCCGCTTCGGCACGTTCCTCCTCGGCTCCGGCAAGGCGTTCGAACGCCGCAGCTACCCGCCCGGCGTCCACGGCCCCAAAATGCGCCGCAAGGTCTCCGAATACGCCGTCGGCCTTAACGAAAAACAAAAACTTCGCTACGTCTACGGCCTCCTCGAACGCCAGTTCCGCCGCGTCTTCGAAATCGCCAAGCGCGAGCGCGGCGTCACCGGCGAACGCTTCCTTCAGCTCCTCGAGACCCGTCTCGACAGCACGATCTACCTCCTTGGTCTCGCCAAGAGCCGTGCGGCCGCCCGCCAGTTCGTCAACCACGGCCACATCCGCGTCAATGGCCACAAGGTCGACATCGCCAGCTACAACGTCCAGCCCGGCGACGAAATCGAGGTCAAGAACACCCCCGCCTCCCGCCAGCTCGCCACCCGCTGCCTCGAGGAAAACCGCATCCGCAACGTCCCCGGCTGGCTCGCCATGAACGCCGAGGCCTTCAAGGCCAACGTCGTCCGCCTCCCCACGCGCGAGGAAATGATGCAGGACATCAACGAACAGCTCATCGTCGAATTCTATTCGCGCTTCTAAGCCGCCCGCCCGCCCGCTCCACTCCCACCACTTAACTCTCAACCACTCGCAGAGTTCATCACCATGCCCAAACGTCTCGGAAAGTTCGAACTCCCCAGCAAGCTCACCAAGGTCGAGGAAGGCGCCACGCCCACCTACGGTAAATTCATCGCCGAACCCTTCGAGGCCGGCTACGGCCATACCGTTGGCAACTCCCTCCGCCGTGTCCTCCTCAGCTCCGTCGAGGGCTCCGCCATCTCCTCGATCAAAATCGAGGGCGTGAACCACGAGTTCCAGTCCATCGAAGGCGTCGTCGAGGATGTCACCGACATCGTTCTCAACCTGAAGAAAATTCTCGTCGTCTCCACCAAGCGCGAAACCATCACGCTCCTCATCAAGGTCAACAAGACCGGTGCCGTCACCGCCGCCGACATCCAGACCGACGCCAACATCACCATCGTCAACCCCGATCAGGTGATCTGCACCCTCGACCACAAGAAAACCTTCGAGGCCGAAATCGAAATCAAGACCGGTCGCGGCTACTACCCCGGCGTCGACAACAAGAAAGAGGAACAGGCCATCGGCGTCATCCCGATCGACTCGCTCTTCTCGCCCGTCCGCCTCGTCAAGTATTCCGTCGAAGCCACCCGCGTCGGCCAGATCACCGATTACGATAAGCTCATCCTCGAAATCTGGACCGACGGCCGCATCAACCCGGACGACGCCCTCAAGCAGTCCGCCTCCATCCTCAAGCACCACCTCGACGTCTTTGATCGCGTCTCCGAGGAAACCTTCGAGTTCGAAAACCAGCAGTCCGAGGTCAGCGAGGAGCAGAACAAGCTCCGCAAGCTCCTCAACATGTCGGTCAACGAAATCGAGCTCTCCGTCCGCGCCGCGAACTGCCTCAACAACGCCAACATCACCACCGTCGGCGAACTCGCGATGAAGACCGAGCAGGAGATGCTCAAGTATCGCAACTTCGGCAAAAAATCCCTCAACGAAATCAAGGAAAAGCTCGAAGCCCTCGGCCTCTCCCTCGGCATGAAGTTCGACGAGCGCCTCCTCGACACGAAGAAGGAAGCCTGACCGGCGCTTCGCGCCGGAAAACGCCAAATCGCAGCAGCCAAACTCCAAACAAATCCCACTTGGTCCCGGCCGTCAGGCCACCGTCCTTTGGCGTTTGGACCTTTGGGATTCGTGATTTTCCACCAGCTGGCCCTCGCGCCGTCCGCCGTCGCTCCGCACAGCGACCGGATCGCCGATCGGGGGCCGACCAAATAACACCACCACCATGCGCCATCAAAAACACCACGCCTCCCTCGGCGTCACCGTCGAGCATCGCCGCGCGATGCTCTCCAATCTTGCTGCCTCGCTCATCACGCACGGCCGCATCCAGACCACGCTGACCAAGGCCAAGGCCCTCCGCCCCTTCGTTGAGAAAATCATCACGAAAGCCAAGAAAGCCCACGCCATCCCCCGCGTGGAGAAAAACGGCAAGCAGGTCCTCGCCCCTCGCGCGCTGATGCTGCGCCGTCTCGCCCTTTCGAAAGTCCGCGACGAAACCGCCATCACCAAGCTCTTCAACGAGACCGTGATCCAGTTCGTCAACCGCCCCGGCGGCTACACCCGCATCTACAAGCTCGGCCCGCAGCGCATCAGCGATGCCGCGGAGCTTGCCCTCATCGAATTCGTGAAAGCCGACGACCCGGGTTACGAAAAGCGGAAGCGCCGCCCCGCAGCCGCCGCCAAGAAGCCCCAGGCCCCCAGGGCCGAGTCCGCGCCGGTCGCCACCGAGGCTCCCGCCGCCGAACCCGCCAAGCCCGACGAGGGCGCCGCGAGCTGAGTCTCGTCGCCTTCGCATCCTTCCACGCGCCGAAGTTTCTTCGGCGCGTTTTTTTTGCCCATCGCCCGGGCCCTGGGCCCCGCGCGGTGCGCGCCCACCGCCCCTTCGTTCGTATTGCGATCCGCGGCCGGCGCCCTTCCCTCCCCTCATGTTCGAATTCACCACCGCCGCCGTCCTCCTCTGCGCCCTCGTCGGCGGTGGACTGCTCGCGCTGTGGAGCTGGTATGATCGCCGCGATCACCGGCGCTTCGAAGCGGAACGCCGCGCGACCGCGTTTTGCTGCACCCGCTGCGCCGCGATCTACTCCGCGCGCGGCGGCCCCGCCCTCGCCTCCTGTCCCAAGTGCGGCCACGAAAACGCCCGCCTGCGATTCTGACCGCCCCTCTACCCTCCGGCCGCCGCCTCGCCCTCCGCGCGCGGCCGGATGAGCAGCACGATCGCCACCGAGAGCAACGCGACCCCGGCAAACACCCCGAAGATCAAATTCAACGGCACGTGCCGGTCCCTCAGCGCGCCGAACGCCCAGTCGCCGAAGCCGCCGCAACTGATGCTCACCAGGTTCATGAGCCCGTAGCCCGTGGCGCGCCACTCAGGCCGCGCGATCTGGCAGAGGATGGGCATGTTGTTGCAGTCGAAAAATCCCCAGCCGAACCCAAACACGATCAACCCCGCGATCGCGACGGCGAGCGTGCCCGCGTTGCCCACGCTGAAGAGCGCCGGCAGAAACAGCAGCATCCCAAACGCGCTGGCGTAGATGCGCCCGCGCGGCGTGCGCCGCATCAGCCGGTCCGCCAGCGTGCCGCCGAGCACCGCGCCCACGAGCGACGCGAGTTGCACGAAGAGGATCGCCTTCACGCCGGACGCGCCCTGGCCGAGGCCGAATTTTTCGCGCAGGATGTCCGGCATCCAATCGCGCACCACCCAGCCCGCGATGGCCGGCAGCGTGAAGTAGAGCACGAGCAACAGAAAATTCCGGTTGCCCAGCAGCCCGCGCAGCACGCCGGTCTGCGGTGGCACGGGCGTCCCGCCCGTGTTTTCCAAAGCCCGCACCGGATCGCGCAGCGCGGCGATCAACGGAATCGCGTAGATCACGCCGATCATCCCGCACGTCGTAAACATCCAGCGCCATCCGTGCTCCGGCGAATCCGCCACGTAGCCCGCGAAGCCGCCGAGGATTTGTCCGACGTAGATGCCCGTTTGATGAACGCCCACGGCGCGCGAGCGCGTGTCGCCCACGTGATAGTCCGCGATG
Source organism: Verrucomicrobiota bacterium (assembly GCA_041165185.1). Lineage (GTDB taxonomy): Bacteria > Verrucomicrobiota > Verrucomicrobiia > Opitutales > Opitutaceae > JBEANZ01. The sequence continues at coordinate 16,875 of JBEANZ010000299.1, forward strand.
AGCGCCAGCGCCGCCGGAATGTAGAACGCCTCGCTGATCCCCATCAGCGCGCGCGCCGCTACCAGCTCGTGAAACGTCGTCACGTGCCCCGTCCACCACGTGACGATCGACCACACGAAGAGGCTCGCCCCGATCACCCAGCGGCGGCCAAACCGGTCCGCCACGTAGCCGGCAAACGGGCTCAACACGGCGTAGGTCCACTTGAAGCAGCCGAGCACGAGGCCCCAGTCGGCCTTGTTGGCGATGGTCGGAATGTCGCCGACCATCGAGGCCTTCATCGTCGCGAGCATCTGGCGGTCGAGGTAGTTGAGCAGCGCGACGGGGAACAGCAGCACGACGACGCACCACGCGTAGCGGAGCGGGGAAGGGGAGGAGACGCTCATGGTAAACGCGTGGGCGCGGCGGGCGTGGCCAGAAATCCCGCGAGCCGCCGATACTCGCCGTAAACCGCCTCATACTTCGCGTGCCGCGCGCGGTTGGGTTTCACGGCGCGGGCCGCGCCGCGTTTCGGCACGGCCATCGCTCGAATGGCGTCGCCCGGCGAGCGAAACGCCCCCGCCGCCAGCGCGCCGAGGATCGCGGCGCCGAGCGCGGGGCCCTGTTTGCTCGGATGCACCGTGATGGTTTCGCCGAGCACGTCGGCGCACACCTGCACGACGAGCGGGTTGTGGTGCGGCAGGCCGCCGGTCGCGACGAACTTCCGCACCGGCACGCCGCCGTCCCGCAGCCCCTCGACGATCCAGCGCAGGCCGCACGCCGAGCCTTCGAGCAACGCGCGGTAGAGGTGCGCCGGGCGATGGTGTAACGCGAGCCCCGCAAACGCACCTTTGAGCGTGCCGTCCATCAACGGCGTGCGGCAGCCGTTGAACCAGTCCACGCACGTCACGCCCTCCGCGCCCGGCGGTAGCGCCGCCGCCTCGCGCGCGAGCGCCGCGAAATCCGATTGCCCGGTGAGCCGGCGCAGCCACTCAAACGCATCGCCGACCGCCGCCTGTCCCGTCTCGTAGCCGAAGTAGCCGGGCAAAATCCCGTCGCGCACCACGCCCGCCACGCCCGCGATCGTGCGTTCGTCCGCGCTGTTGATCATGTGACACGCGCTCGTGCCCATCACCATCACGAGCGTCCCGGGCTCCGCCGCGCCCGCGCCCGCCACGCCCGCGTGCGCATCGATGATCGCGGCACTGACGGGCGTGCCGGCGCGCAGGCCGAATTTTTTCGCCGCGCCGCCGAGCAGGCCGCCCGCCGCGACGCCCGGCGCGAGCAGGCGGCCGGGCATTTTTTCCTTCACGACCGAGCCGAATCGCGGATGCACCGCGCGCAGAAAATCCTCCGATGGATAACCGTCCGCCGCGCTCCACATCCCCTTGTAGCCCGCCTGACACGTCGAGCGCGGCAGCGACGCGGCCGCGCCGCCGACGAGCTGCCACACCAACCAATCGCCCGCCTCGATCCACACGTCCGCGGCGGCGTAGGCGCGCGGCGCGCCCTCGAGCGTCTCGAGCATTTTCGGGAAAAACCACTCGAGCCCGATGCCGCCGCCGTAGCGCGCGAGAAATTTTTCGCCGCGCGCCTTGGCGACGGCGTTGATGCGGTCCGTCTGGGTCTGCGCGCCGTGGTGTTTCCAGAGTTTCGGCCACGCGAGCGGCTCGGCGGCGAACTCCGGCAACAAACACAGCGGCGTGCCGTCGCGCGTCGTCGGCAACATCGTGCAGCTCGTAAAATCCACGCCGATCCCGATCACCTCGTCGCCGGCGATCTTCGCGAGCCGCAGCGCCGCGCGCGTGGCCCGCGCCGCCGCGCCGAGCCAGTCGGACGGATGCTGCAACGCGTAGTGCGGCGGGAGATTTTTGGTGGCGCCCGGCAACGCGTCGAGGATCTGGCCGTGCGGGTAACGGGCGACGGCGGAGGCGAGTTCGCGTCCGCGCAAATCGACGAGCAGCGCGCGCACGCTCTCGGTGCCGAA